>JAFAFM010000222.1 GCA_023423495.1 Armatimonadota bacterium | reverse complement strand
GGTCATGACCGTTCTTTTGAGTTCGATCGCCGTTTTGATTGGTGTTGCTTCGATCAACCTGGTGGATCCAAGCCGGTCTATTTCGGTGGAAAAAAAGCAAGAGCTGATTGCCCAATACACCAAGGAGCAAACCTCGACGCCGGACCCAGTTCAAGAAAAGGACAAAGCTGCACTCGGCATGATTCCCAAGAATCCTTTGCGGGAAGCAGTGGCAACATTCAGTGGCGGAATCCTGCCGTTCATGGTCTTCTGCTTGATTTTCGGGATTGGACTGGCCTCCATCGAACCTGAGAAGGCGCTCCCTCTAAAGCAGGTACTTGAGGGCCTCTTCGCCGTCTCGTTGAAAGTCATAGAATTTGCGATGCTCTTTGCTCCGATTGGCGTCTTCGGGCTCGTATTTGCGGCGGGGGCGAAGCTGGGCCTGGACCTTTTCATCACTCTCGGTAGCTACGTGCTCGTCGTGATGGTCGCGCTCGCCATCCACCAATTCATCACGTATTCGCTGGTCATTAAATATGTGGCCAAGCGCAGCCCGGCCGAATTCTTCCGGCAAATGCGGACCGTTATGGCAACCGCATTCGCCACAAGTTCCAGCAATGCGACGCTACCGGTCGCCCTGGAGGCGGCAGAAAGCGAAATCGGCATCCCACGCAGGATCGGAAACTTCGTCTTGACCGTCGGCGCTACCGCCAACCAAAACGGGACGGCCCTCTTCGAGGGCATAACAATTATCTTCCTGTCGCGGCTGTTCGGGGTCGATCTCACCATCGGTCAGCAGTTCATGGTGATGGGATTGGCGATCGTGGGCGGTATCGGCACGGCCGGCGTACCAAGTGGATCCATCCCGATGATCGCGGGCGTCCTCGCCACTCTGAAGGTGCCTGCCGGCGCGGTTGGATTGATAGTGGGCATCGATCGCATCATGGACATGAGCCGTACGGTTTTGAACGTAACGGGCGACATGACCATCGCGGCCTGTGTCGCGAAGATGGAGGGCGAGGCCGTGCATCCAGAAGAGGCGATGGCGTAGAACCGACCCATGCTGTCCGCCCTCATCGCATGCAGTTTGGTCAGTCCGCAGTCCGCGGAAATGGGCGTTCTTAAGTCCCGGGGTTTCGAGGCGCTCGAGCAGATTCGGAAGGAGTATTACCTGCCCAAGAGCAAATTGTACGCCGAGGAAATCACTGCGGATGGCAAGAAATCCGGCCCCGCGTTCAATTGGGGAGTGGGGGTGATGCTGTCGGCCCTCAATGCGGCGTCGCGCCACGAGCCCAAATACAAAGCGTGGCTGCGGGAATATGCCGATGCGAGCCGTGTGTATTGGAACGACAAACCGCCAGTCGCCGGTTATGACGTGCTGCCGGGACCGAAAGATGTCGACCGCTATTACGATGACAACGCTTGGATGGTCCTTGCGTTGGTCGAGACCCACGAGATCCTCGGAGACAGGAAGTATTTGGACTGGGCAGAGCAGGCGCTCGACTACGTGTTGAGTGGGGAGGACGAAAAGCTCGGCGGCGGAATCTATTGGCGAGAAACGGAGAAGCGCGGCAAAAACGCCTGCAGCAACGCGCCGAGCGCGGCCGCATGTTTGGCGGTTGCCAAATACCGCCGACAAAAGGAATTGGCGGCCAAGGCGCAGGAATTGTTAACTTGGACTCAGGAACACCTCCAAGATCCAACCGACGGCTTGATTTGGGACAACAAGAACCTTTCCGGGCGGATCGACAAGACCAAGTACAGCTACAACACGGGACTCTTTCTGCGGAGCTACAAAATGCTCGAGCCCTTCGTTCCGGTGGACAAGGCCAACCTCAAGCGCACCTTCGATAGCTAATTGAAGTTCTGGATTGTGCCGGAAACGGGGGCAGCGAAAGATGGTGGGCGATTTGTGCACCTCTGGTACGAGGGGTTGTTGGCGGTGGAGCCGAAAGACACTCAGACGCGAGCGGCGATAGTGAAGGCGCTGGATTATGCCTACCGATCCGCCCGAAACACGCATGGAAGGTATGCCGACCGCTGGGATCGGCCAATTGATCCGAATCGAAACAAGTTCGCATTGATCGACCAGGCGAGCGCCGCGCGCGCATTTTTGGTTTTGGCTGGCAAATAAGTAGCTTTTCGAACGAATCAACCTTCCAGCCCGGAGTTGAACCTTCTGTTCCGGATGGCGCGTGCCAGGACATCAAAGTCTTTGGAAAGTGGGCGGTCGACCAGTACGGGTTTTGAGATGGAACGTACCATCTCGTAGCCCCGCAGGGCACCCGCGCCAGGCTTGAGTGGAAGACGAAACTCGAGTCCCTCAGCAGCGGCGAGTAGTTCCACCGCCAGCCCCAACTCGACATTCTCGACGATTTGGCGGAACTTCAGTGCGGATGTCATTCCCATGGAGACGTGATCCTCTTTGCCTCCGCTGGTGGGCACGCTGTCGGTACTGGCCGGGTGGGAAAGAACTTTGCACTCGTTCAGCAGAGCCGCTACCGTGACCTGCGCCATCATGAAGCCGGAACTGGTTCCAGCATGCCGAGCTAGGAATGGAGGCAGCCCCTCGCTCGAATCCGGGTTGACTAGCCGATCCAGCCGCCGCTCTGAAATCGAGAGAAGGTCTGTCAAAACAATTGCGGCGTAGTCGAGGGCATACGCGAGCGGCGCGCCGTGGAAATTTCCACCGGAGATGACATCGCCATTATCCGTGAACACGAGCGGGTTGTCTGTGCCGGCGCCACTCTCGCGCTCGATGATGTCTTTGACGTGATTCAGAGCATCTCGGACTGCGCCGTGGACTTGCGGCATGCATCGAATCGAGTAAGCGTCTTGGACACGGGGGTCGTTTTCTCGATGGGATTCCCGGATCTCGCTTCCTGCCAAAAGCTTTCGAAGGTGATTGGCGCAGGCGATCTGTCCCGGATGAAGCCTCGCTTGATGGATTCGATGGTCGAATGCTACAGGGGTTCCGGTAAGGGCTTCCAGCGTCATGGCTCCGGCGACATCGGCAACATGAGCACATTCGATAGCCCTCAGCAATGCTAGAGAGCCCACCGCGCCGATCGCCTGGGTGCCATTTAGCAAGGCCAACCCTTCTTTGGGCTCCAGCGACAAAGGTTTGGGAAGTTTTCGCTCACTCTTCCAGAACTCACCCTCGCCGATCATGGCTAACGCCAAGTGCGCCAGCGGAGCAAGATCTCCGCTGGCCCCAACCGAACCCTTCGCTGGGATGATTGGATGTGCTCGCCCGTTCAGCATTCCGACCAAGTAGTCCAAGACCACACGCCGCGCCCCGCTGAATCCTTGGGCGAGGACGTTGCCGCGAAGAAGCATCATCGCGCGGGTTTCTGGAATCGAGAGCGGCGCGCCGACGCCAACCGAGTGACTCCGAACGAGGTTTAGCTGCAGATCTCTGAGTTCTTCGTCGGAAATCTTTACGTCCGAGAGTCGGCCAAAACCGGTGTTGATTCCGTAGACCACGCGGTGCTCGCGAAGAATCTGCTCCACCACCTTGCGGCTTTCATCAACGCCTTTGTAGGCAGCTTCGGAAATACTGACGGGCTCGAAATCATGCGCGACAGCATGAATCTGGGCAAGGGTCAACGGCGACCGGTCCAGCGTGATCACGGCGGGGAAGTGTACCTACGGCGGCTAATCGACGACTTCGACTTCGACCGGGGGCACCAGGCCGGCTTCTGATCCCATTTGCAATAGGAGCTTGATCGCCTTCACTCCTTCCTCGCCCATGTCGAGCGTCCGCTCGTTGACATACATGCCGACGAATTCGTCGCTAGTGCCCTCATCCATCCCACGGGCGAACTGCAGAGCATAATCCAGCGCTTCTTTACGATTCTCAAGTCCTGCCGTAATGGATTCTCTCATGCAGCGGCTGACGTCGGCGACGACTTCCGGACCCAGATCTTTGCGGACCACGTTGACGCCTAGCGGCAAGGGAAGTCCGGTTTTGGCTTTCCACCACACGCCCATGTCGGCAAGAAGCTGCAAGCCATCTCGCTCGTAAGTAAGCTGGCCCTCGTGAATGATCAGCCCGACCTTATACTTTCCACTTTGGATGGATGGGATGATTTCATCGAAGGGGACGACTTCAAACTTGAGTTCGGAGTCGCCGACGTTCTCCTTCCACCAAAGATTGAGTTCAAGAAAGGCTGAAGTCAATTTGCCGGGAACTGCGATGACGGTCTGGGCGAGATCGGACTTGTCAAAATCTTTTGCGGCGACCAGCATGGGGCCATAATCCCAGCCGAACGAGCCGCCGTGGCGAAGCAAAGCGTACTTGTCGGCCACATAAGCGAACGCATGAACACTGATGGCGGTGGATTCAAGTCGACCTTCCATCGCCCACTCGTTGAGAGTTTGGATGTCCCTCAGGATGTGCTCAAACTCATGGTTTGATTGCACCTGTCCTTTTGCCAGCCCCCAAAACATGAAGGCATCGTCGGAATCTGGGCTGTGGCCGAGGCGAATCTTAAGGGGCGCGGTAGTGCTCACGCCCCATAGTTTACGGTTTTAAACGGGAATTCGCTGGCTAGCGAAATTGACGGGACCTTTGAGGTCGTAAGGGGGCTCAGAGAGAAACCCTATGTTCAAAAATTCGACGAGATTCGTTTATGGTAAGGCAAGCTTTTCGGTTCTGGCCATTGTGGCGGCCGCGGCAATTGCGCTTGCGCTGTATGCAAACCCAGCGACCGCTCAAGTTAGCAAGACTCCTGTATCGGAATTGTCCTTCGGTCCCGCGAGGCTGCAACCGGCAGCAAGCCAGGAGCTGACAAGTACGGATGAAGTGATGGAAGTGTCCCTACTTCTTCCGGCGGTTCAAAAGGTGCGTGAAGCCGCAGCAAGAATGCGTCTTGCCGGACATGGATGGACTACAGACGTAAAGTTGTTCAGTTGGGGCAAGCCCTCGGCCCAGCACTTGAAGTTGTGGTTCACAAAAGCTTCTGAGAAGACCTTCATGTTGCATATCAGGAATGACGATGGGCTTCTGGATGAGTTCGAAGTGGAGACCACGGATTTGTCGGTCATCTTTCTGCCTGCAGTCCAAAGCGACAGCCGCGTTTATGAAGTTCAAACCGCGACCGTCAAGCATCATGCGATTCACAACATGTTGCTTGGAGATGGAAGCGTACGACCGATCCTTATCGGTTTGCTCCTGCCAGCGGTTCAGAAGGTCAGGTAGTAGACAAAGAGTAACTAGTCGGGCAATAATGGATTGTGCCTCGAAAGCCGACCCTGAGCCCGACTAAGATCTCCACGTATTTGGCTTGCCCGACCAAGTTCTATTGGACGTATGTGGACGACCGTGGTCGGTGGTACCTGCGGGCTAAGAGTTACTACTCATTCGGCACCACCCTGCACAAAGTCCTCGAGCGGTTCCACGATGGGGGCGATGCCGGTGTAACGACCATTTCCCAGGCGCTTGAATCCTACGAAGAGAGCTGGATCGACGCCGGGTTTTCAAGCTCAGAAGAGATGCAGGATGCCTTTGGAGAAGGCAAACAAATCCTGGAGCGGTATTTCGAGGAAACCGTCAAGGCCCCTAGATTCGCCAAGGTATTTGCGGTGGAGGAGCGGTTCAAGCTGCCCTTTGGAGATGACTTTGACTTGGTCGGTAGGATCGACCGCATTGACGAGCATGAGGACGGCACCCTGGAGATCATCGACTACAAAACCGGCCGAGAGCAGGTTTGCCCAGAAGATGTCGAATCCGATCTTGCGCTCGGAATATATCAGCTATTAGTTAGCGCCAAATATCCAGACAGGAATGTCAAAGCAACCATTGTTGCCTTGAAGTCAGGCCAGAGTGCAACTCATGGAATGTCGTCGGAGGAGCGGGCGGTCTTCCAGCAAGACATTGAAACGATAGGAAAAGTAATCCTCGCCTCGAATTGGGAAGAAAAGGGAGTCATTCCGAAGTGGCTTTGCGACAATTGCGATTTCCGACCGCTCTGCTGTCGTGATGCTGAGTTTGGCGCCTCGCTACTTACCTTTCAAGAGTCTAATCTTGGCGTCTCGAACCATGGCTAGTGCGGTCTGCTTGAGGTCTTCGAGTTCCACGAACCCCATCCTGCCAACCAAATTGTGTGGGTTCCATTTGGTTCCCGTTTTCATAAGCCAGTAGCCGCGAATGAAGGTTTGGTCGGCCACTGACCTGGAAACGGGATTTCCACCAGAAAAGTAGAGCGGGCTCAGGTCGCCGCCGCGTACGAGGTACGAATCTGCCATTCCAAGCGCGCGCTTTAAATCAGCTTGGGTCCAAGCCTCAATGCCCGCAATGAGCCCCCCTTTCACCTTCTCGGCCTTCTGTTCAAGGTTTTCTGGGCTGCTATGGGCGATGATCAGGCGCGGCTGAAAGCCTTCAACGACCGGAGATAGCACGGCCTCTTGTCGGTAGCTCATGGCGAGGTCAGTCCTAGCCACTCTCCAGAGCAAAGCGGACTTGCCGGTTCCGAGCGCCGTAAGGGCAAGCAGCTTAGAACTGAACGCGGCATCTCGGGCCGGGAATGAAGGAGCTTCGAACTCGATGAAAGAAAGCGAGCCATCGTATACCGGCTCAGGCGACGGATT
>JAFAFM010000211.1 GCA_023423495.1 Armatimonadota bacterium | reverse complement strand
CCTTATCACGGGCATGGGTCCGATTGGCCTGTTTGCAGTATCCATTTGCAAAGCTCTCGGCGCCAAGCAGGTGGTTGCGACGGAAGTTAGCTCGTACCGAATCGACCTGGCTCACAAAGTGGGCGTCGACGTCGTTTTGAATCCAATGGAGCAGGACATTCCGAAGGCCCTGGAAGAATTGGCGCCCGGCGGATTCGACGCAACCCTCGAGATGAGCGGACATCCCAGCCAGCTTGCCCTGGCGATCGAGCACACGCGTCCTGGTGGCAGGGTGTCCATGCTGGGAGTGTACGGACAGAACCAGCAGATCATCGACATCAACGCCGTGATATTCAAGGGTTTGGATTTGCAGGGGATCGTTGGCCGCAACCTTTGGAAAACTTGGGATCAGATGGCCGAACTTTTGGGCACTGGAAAGCTAAACTTGGATCCCGTGATCACGCACACCATGCATTTCACCGAATTCCAAAAAGCCATGGAGTTGATGAAGGCCGGCGAAGCGGGCAAAGTGGTTTTCACTTTCGAATCCTAGGCAAGTTTGGCTGACGAGGGATCGATTCCTGCCTCGGCTAGCACATCGCGAGCAGTTTGGAGAGCTGCCTCCACACCGATCTGATCGAACGGAACGTCGCGGATCACGTGAGACACGTGGTCGGCATTGGGCGCGTTGATTTCATTGAAAGATGGATCCAACGTGAGAGCGAACTCATCGCCCCACCGGGCTTGAACCTCTTCCACCATCGATCTGAGTTCCTGACGCAAAGAGTCAAGGTCTGTGGCTTCTGAATTGGCTACATATAGGTTGCCGAACTGATCGGTGGGAGCCCATTGCATGAACTCATTTTAGTTGGCGCACTAGGTCTTCCTGGTGAAAATGCTTGCGATTCTGCACGTCTTGCAATAAACTGTGCGATGAACGCCCTGCAATGAAAGAATTTGGGGCGACCAAGGAAGGTATAGATGAAGAAGATTCTAGCAATCGTTCTCTCGACAGTTGCGATTGGCTCGGCCGCATTGGCCAGTGAGCCGGCAAAGACCGCACCTCAGTTGAACTTCGCCGGTGGCAAGTGGTCCATCCGCGTGTTCTACGGATTTAATGGCGGCGAAATCAAAGACGACGGCGAAGTGGACAGCATTTTCGGCGCTGGCCTCGAATACACGCTTCCCAACATGAGCATGACCACCAGTGGAAACTTCCACATCGGTGTCGAATACAACGGCTCTTCGGAAGGAATCGACGGCCTTACCATGCAGAACTATGGGCTGTATGCGGGCTACGCGTTCCCGCTCGGAACTGGCACTCCAGGACTGTCCGGCCTCGAGGGCGTGATTCGCGCCGGTTACTTCAACACCATGTTGGATAACGATTTCGCCGAGGAAGATAAGTGGGGCTTCGGATTCGACGCTGGCCTGCGATATCGACTCCAGAAGATTTGGCTGGAGCTGTTCTATCGTCAGCGACCAGAGGTTGATGGCGTAAGCAACAACGCGATTGTCATCGGTGTCAATTTCCCGATTGGCAACTAAACTCTAATTGTTTTAGGGGACCGGCCGTTTTGCGGCCGGTCTTTTTCATTTTTACAGGATCGTCACCCCGTGAATTTGGAGGCCCGACCAGCGATCCTTCGCCACGATCCGGACTGTTCGGATTCGCTCTCGCTTGGGCAGCCGAATCCGAACAAGGCTCAGCCCGTCTTTGCGATAGGTTCTTCCGGTGGCCGCGAGATCGTGCGTTGCCCGCACGTCAAATCCGTAACGAAGCGACAACTTGTGGGTTCCGGAGTCGGTAATTACTTCGATCGCACCAACTTCGGCCCCGACATCAGCTCGTATTTCAGTGTCCACTGCCAAGGCGACTTCAGACGCCGGAAGAGTGTCCTTCAGAGTCAAATCGAAAGTCGTGGCGTACTCGGTTTTTGCGGTTAGCGCCGAGCCCAGAGAAATCGGATTTCCCAATGGCACCACAACGTCTTGAAATTGGACACGCCGCAGGGGCCGCAGTAGCAGTGACCACCCGTCGCGGGCTTTCAAGGCTTGCGGTTGGCCATACATTCTGCTCTGGAATAAAATGCCGGCATCATATCCGAGCTTGTCGACGGCGTCTTGGCGTCCGCTCCAGGCATAGTCTCCGGTCAGGATCATGGCGCTGAATTGTTCGATCGCTCGGAGCATTGCCAGTTCGCTACTTTCATAGCCCGCCCAAGTGGTTTGCAGGACGCCAAACCCGTGAGCCGTAGCAGCCCCCACGAAGCCCCGAATGTTGTTTGGCTCGTACCAAGTCGAGGCGATGGGTTGAAAACCTTCTCGTTCCCACAATAGAAGCGACCGCATGAAAGGCGAAGGATCGGGATCGGCTTTGTAATGCCAATCCGTAATGAATGCGCCAACCGGAATCGCCGCTCGACGCGCGGCGGCATTGGTAGGGTCATCGCCCAGCGCGGCGTCGATCGCTTCCCCGGGAGCCAGACCCTTGTCCCCCCACAGCATCATCTGAACCCGGTGGCGATTCGCAATTGCCGTAAGCGTGCCAAGCTGCAACTTCCAGAGCTCGGTGACGAGCGCGGGATCGTGCGGAAATCCGACCATGTCGACTTCGTCCAGACCGAAGTGAACGGTCCTCGCCTTCGTTACATCGATAATCTCCGACCATAGCTTGTCGAGAAACTCCTTTACCTTGGTCTTCCGGGGATCGACCGCGTACAAAGCTTCAGAATTGAATGCGAGATCTCTATTTGCTCCGCCAGCGAAAACCCAATCCGCATGTCCAAAGCTTTGCACCAATGGAATCGGCTCAACTCCAACACTTCGATACCAGTCGCAGAGCTTGGCTAAGTCGGCGCGCTTCATGTTGATCCCGCCGCGAAGATTGGGCATCGATTCCCACTCCGTGCGTTCGCATTGAAGCACGACCTTGTTGAATCCCATCGGTAACAGCACCCGCGTCCAAAGCTCCTTGTGAAACTGCAGGGCCGTGGGGCCGATAAACAAGTGCACGCCACGCCAGTGGGTCGCAGGGCGGCTTTCTACTTTGCCGGCTGGCAAAGCAAGCATTCCGTTGTGAGCGAAAGCCATCTGACCGAGTAAGGGCAGGGCGCTTCTAATC
>JAFAFM010000169.1 GCA_023423495.1 Armatimonadota bacterium | reverse complement strand
GCCCACAGGTTCGGCCCCGCTGACATATTCGATCACGACAGCGTGCAAGATCGACTGCTTTCTGGGGTCGAGATCATCCATGGTCTGCGATGGCGGAGGCTCCATAAGTATGCCAAATTTCAGGGGGAGAGCCGAACGCGCGTACTTGTTTATACGCTTAGAACGTCCAAACTATCAATATGGTGTTTCTGGCCTCCATTGTATTGCTCCAAACGCCGGTCATTCTTCGCCCCGATCAACTCCTAACTTACAGCCGATCCGTGGTTGCGTCCGGCTCGCAGCAACGAGTTGAGGCTCTATTTCAATCTAAAGGCGATGCTGCCTATCTGTTCGAGATGGCGCGAGGTAGGGGCGGACTTAAGAACGTAAGCGTGCACATCATTCCCTCGCCCCCAGGATGGCAGGATACGGCGGAATTCTGGGCGGTTTTCAGCGCTCGGCAAGATATCCAGGAGGATCATGACCCCGTCTATCCAGTGTTGAGAACCACGGAGGGGCTGAAGTTTGGCAAAGAGATGCCAGAGTGGGCCGGAATTGAGTCACGGATTTCAGATGTCCGGGCGGACGTTAGTGTGGACCCGGCCAAAAACATGGCCAGCATCACCGCAACCGTGAAACTGGACGGTAAACCAACAAGTAGGGCGACAATTTTCCGACTGGGCAACCCCTACGCTTTGCGACAAGCGAGTTTGCTTGGGAAGGACGGGAAGGTCTGGAACGCTGGCCCAGAAATGATTACTCCAGCTGAGGGAGATGTCGTCAGGGCGGGCGGACTGCTGATCCCTTGGACCACCAAGGCGCCAAGCGAAATGAGCTTCTCGTACGACGGAATCATTCGGTCGGACCGCGAGGACAAGATCGATGCGACGCGGGTCTATCTCACGGCGTGGTGGACGCCGGGCATCGGGCGGCTTCCCCACACCATTTCGACTCGTATCACGGGTCCCAAAGAGTGGGTTTTGAAGGGTGAAGGCCCTGAGATGGACGCGTTGAGCCTAGGATTTCCGCCGCTCGCAACTCCTAGGGCAGATCAGAAGTCGGTTGCGTTTCGTTGTTCGATCCCCATTTCTTTTCCGAAGGTAATCGGCGGCGCTTATACGCTTGCCGCCGAAACAACCGTTGGAGGACGGAATTTTCGCGCCTATCATCTTAATCCGGTCGAGCCGCAGCGGGGACAAAAGGAAGTTCAGGCAATGGCGAGTGCCGTGGAGTTCTTCGAAAAGAACCTGACGCCATTTCCTTTCGATCACTACTACGGCTTCGACGCTATCGGTTACTACGGGATCGAGAGTTACAGTCACACGTTGTTGGAGAAGGGAATCACCCTTCAGTTTATGAGCCATGAAATCGCCCATACGTACTTCGGGGGCATCACGCCGAGCACCTATGTAAAAGACACTTGGAACGAGGGCGTCACACAGTACATGGACAGCATCGTGTACTTAAAAAACACAGATCGCACCTTGGAAATGGGATTACAGACCGTCGACCTTGGAATCCCGCAGGTGAAGATGGGCGTGGCCCACGCAAATGACAGCGCCACTTATTACCGAGGGGCTTATGTTATGCGGATGCTCGAGGATGAAATTGGTCAAGACAAGGTCTTGGCAGGTTTGCGAGCCATGCTCAAAGATCGTGTTGGCCGGGATACTGCCTGGCCCGATTTGATGCCTTATTTTGAAGCCGCCAGCGGCCAGGATTTGGACTGGTTCTGGAAGCAGTGGATTGAAGATGCAAAGTTTCCGACCCTGACCGTTCGGGGCCTTCAGTCGGACCAAGTTGGCCGTCAGTGGAGAAACCGCGTCACGGTTACGCAGTCTGGCACCCCGGATCCGTTCCGACTTCGATATAAGATCGTGCTTCGGCAGGGAAGTGCAAGGGCGGAACAGGTAGTTTCCACGGAGGCTCCAGGAGAGGTGTTTAGCATCACCACGGACTTCAAACCAACCAGCGCTGAAGTCGTTGCATTTCCGCACACCTTGGCACACATTGGTCGTAGTACAGGGCGGCTATAATCTGGAAGTCTTGCCTCGACTTTAGCACCGGTTTGGTCCGATGGTGTACCACCCGACTATAGAAAACTGGTCACTATGAATTCGATTCTTCTTGCTCTCGTTGGTCTTGCCGTTTCGTCTCCCCCCGAACAGGCACGAGAGCCTTTCGTGCAAAAGATCGGTGGATCGTTGGCAACCTTCAAAATGGTGCCCATCCCAGACGGGGAGTTTAAGGGCCAGAAGATCCGCAATCTGTATGTCGCAGACACAGAAGTGACGTGGGATGTGTTCGACATTTACACCTATCGGATGGATCTAACGGCCGAGCAAATTGCTCGCAATGTCGAAGTAGAGAGTCGGCCCAGCCGACCCTATGGAGCGCCAGATCGAGGCTTCGGCCACGCCGGCTATGCGGCCCTCGGAATGAAGGTTTACACCGCCAACCTGTTCTGCGAATGGTTGAGCAAGAAGACAGGGCGCAAGTATCGGCTTCCAACTGAGTCGGAGTGGGAATACTTCGCGAGGGCGGGTGCAGCCACGGAGCCTGCTAACTTAGAAGAGGTTGCATGGTATTGGGACAATGCCGACGACATGGCTCATCCTGTCGGGAAAAAGAAGCCGAACGCATGGGGGCTTTACGATACGTTGGGAAATGTAGGAGAATGGGCGGTCAGGAAGGACAAGCCTCCGGTACTTTGTGGAGGATCCTGGAACGACAAGAAGCCATTCATTTCGTTTACGGAGCGACTATTGGAGACACCGAAGTGGAACGACATCGATCCGCAAAATCCAAAGAGCAAGTGGTGGGTGTATAGCGCTCCATTTGTCGGCATGAGAGTAGTCTGCGAAGGCAAGTAAGGGTAAAGGTAAGCAAGAACATGAGCGACGATCTAACCAGGAGAAAATTCCTTCAACATACGGCGTTGGCCACTGCGGCTGTCGCTATGCCAGCGGGCGTCTTTGCCAGTGGCAATGCCCAAATCAAGGTAGGAATCATCGGCTGTGGTGGCCGGGGTACCGGGGCGGCGGGTGACGCTTTGGCAGCGGATAAGGACGTCGTCATTTGGGCGATGGGAGATGTTTTCAAGGACAGACTCGATGGTTCTCGTAATTCGCTGAAGAACAACGCGAAAGAGCGATACCAGGTCACCGACGATCGGGCATTCGTGGGATTCGACGCGTACAAGGGCGTTCTTGCCAGCGGTTGCGACGTCGTCATCCTTGCGACTCCTCCCGGGTTCCGTCCGATGCACTTCAAGGCCGCGATCGATGCGGGCAAGCACGTGTTTACAGAGAAACCGATTGCTACCGATGCCGCCGGCGTTCGAACTGTCATTGAAGCGGCGAAGCTGGCAGACACTAAGGGTCTGAACGTCGTTGCGGGAACCCAACGAAGACACGGTAAGGATTACCGCGCGACCCTGGCGAAGGTTCATGAAGGTGCAATTGGCGACATCGTCTCCATGCATGCCTACTGGAACCAGGGCGGGCTCTGGATGAATGCTCGCAAGCCGGAATGGTCCGACATGGAGTGGCAACTCCGTAACTGGCTGTACTTCACATGGCTCTCCGGCGACCACATTGTCGAGCAACACGTTCACAACCTAGACGTATGCAACTGGGCGATGAAGTCGCACCCGGTTAAGGCTCTCAGCCTTGGCGGACGCCAAGTCCGCACTGATCCGGCCTATGGTCACATTTTCGATCACTTCGCTACGGAGTACGAATACGAGAATGGAGTCAAGATGGTGAGCATGTGCCGCCAAATCGACGGAACAGCTTCCCGAGTTTCCGAACATATCGTTGGAACAAAAGGGACAACGAACGGCTACAACAGCATCCGAGGCGAAAATCGGTGGCGATACGAGGGCGACAGTCCCAACCATTATGTCCTGGAGCATGTACACCTCTACGAGTCGGTGAAGGGCAGCAGCCCACGAATCAATGAGGGCGTGCAAGTGGCGGAAAGCACGCTGACGGCGATCATGGGCCGGTTGTCGGCCTACACGGGTCAAGAAGTGACTTGGGATCAAGCAATGAATTCCACTGAGACGCTAGTTCCAGCGACGTTCTCAATGGGACCACTGCCCGTTGCCCCGGTCGCTGTGCCGGGTCAGACTAAGCTCAAGTAATTCACAAGGCCCTCGCTTCCAACTAGGAAGCGGGGGCCTTCCTATGTTTGATTGGCCTGAACTGTCACAATGGACGTAGGAAACAGCGAATGAGCCTTAATCCGGTCTACCCTCGCCGAACGACAACTCCGTGCCGTATTGGACCGTTAACCATTGGTTCCGGCCATCCCGTCATGGTGCAATCCATGATTACGGAAGAGACTCGGAATGTGGACGCTTGCGTCGAGCAGATTATTGAACTCCACCGTACGGGCTGTGAATTGGTCCGCGTCACCACGCCCTCTTTAGGCGAAGCCCAGTGCATGGGTGAGATTCGGGCAAAGGTTACGGAGCGTTACCAATACGTTCCGTTGACGGCGGATGTCCACCACCAGGGAACCGACATTGCCGTAGAAGCGGCCAAGCACGTGGATGAGGTTCGAGTCAATCCTGGCTTGTTTGTTTTCCGTCGACATGGATCAAGGGGCGCAGATATTCGGGGAAGGTCCGAGGATGCGACGGTCGACCAGCTGAGAGCGGAATTAGCCTATTCATCGGTTGAGGAGCAAGAAGAGCTTCAAGCGATCGAGGAGAGCTTCGTACCGGTCATCGAAGCCTGTAAAACGCATGATCGAGCGATGCGGATCGGCGTCAACCACGGTTCACTGAGTGAGCGCCTGCTGGTCACCTATGGCGACACGCCGGACGGAATGGTGGCTTCGGCCATGGAATACCTGCGGATTTGCGAAAAGTACGGATACACGAATCTGAACATCTCGGCTAAGGCTTCACGTGTTCCCGTGATGGTGGCAGCGAATCGACTCATGGTCGCGGCAATGGAGAAGGAGGGGATGGCCTACCCGCTGCACCTTGGGGTTACCGAAGCGGGTGATGGGGAATACGCGAGGATTAAGTCCACAGCCGGAATCGCAACACTTCTGATGGAGGGTATTGGGGACACCATCCGAGTTTCCCTCTCAGAAGATCCGAAGAATGAGATTCCGGTTTGCTTCGACATACTGCAGGCCCTGGGATTACGGAAGACAAAGGTCGAATACATTGCCTGCCCGTCGTGCGGACGTACAAAGTTCAACCTGCCAATCGTGCTGAACGAGGTTCGAGATGCGACAAGGCACCTCGTGGGTCTCGATATCGCGGTGATGGGCTGCATTGTGAACGGACCCGGTGAGATGGCCGACGCCGACTATGGTTACGTAGGAGCCGCCGGCGGAAAAATTACGCTCTACCGTAAGCGTGAAATTGTGAAGAACGGAATTCCTCAGGAGCGTGGGGTCGAGGAATTGATCAATCTCCTCAAGGAAGATGGAATCTGGGTTGAACCATCGGAGCCGCCCAAGACGATGAAGCGATTGAGTGTTGTTTAAGTCTGGCAACTTGCTGCTGATTACTGTTGGCTGCTTGGCATTCTTGGCCTCTTGTCCTGCATATATGTTGGCGTTTGGCCTGATGTTAGGCGAGCGGGTTGGCGAGGATGGAGGAATTGAAGCTCCAGGACTTGGTTGGGGGCTGCTGTTGTTTTTGGCGTCCGGCGTTCTCCTCGGAGGTGGGATCTGGATGATCCGGCGGTCATTCGAAAAATAAGGCAAAGTTGCAGGCCAGAGCTGCGGCTCTGCCAAAATGCTGTTCAATGGCAACTCGTGTGACTTCCGCGGCTGATCGGCTCTACCACGGGGGCGTGGCAGCAGGTTCGACGGTCGACCTGGTTGCCGTCGGCTTTTCACGAAGCGAAGAAGATTCCGAAGCGGCCGGGCCCATGGCTCGGGACATACTAACGCGCTACAGCAAGCTCTCCAGCCTCGCTGAGGCCAGCCCAGATGAACTGGGACGGATGACGGGGTTCGATAGGTATGAGCTTTTACAAGCGCAGGCGTTGATCGAGTTGGGTCGTCGGATGAATCTGACCAAGCGGGGGGAATTGCCCGAAGTTGATCGTCCAGAAGACATTTTTAACCGCTTGTCCTACCTTCAGAACGAGAAACGCGAACACTTTCTAGTCGTGCTTCTGGATTCAAAGGGCCAGATCACCCGGATTGCCCCGATCCATATCGGCACTATCAATATGAGCATTGTCGGGGCCAGGGAAGTGTTCAGGGAAGCGGTGCGGGATGGGGCGAGCTCGATCATCGTGGCCCACAACCATCCGAGTGGGGATCCCTCGCCAAGTCCGGAAGATATCGAGGTGACTTCGAAGTTGATCGAGGTCGGTGATCTGCTGGACATCCCTGTTCTGGATCACATCATCATCGGGTACGGAGAGTTTACGAGCTTAAGCAGGTCAGGATTGTTATGCAAACGAACTGGGAACCGATCGTAGAGCAACTTATGGCCAGAGCACAACGGATGCACGAGGCCCGCGAGGCGGGTTTGGTGAAGTGTCGGACGCTGATTCAACAGTCGGCAAAATGCATTCGACATATTCATCGGCACCAGTTCGATGAGGCATTGAAGCTGCTGGGTGAGGCGAAGGGCACGGCCAAGGTGGCCCGTGAATCGCTTGCTCCCCATCCGGAACTCTATCATGCCGGTTATTTGCAAGATGCGGAAAAGGAGTTGGTAGAAGCTTCTGCGGTACTAGCGATCGTGCAGGGGCAGCCCTATCCAGATCCAAAGGAACTTGGAGTTGGCACCATGAGCTATTTGAACGGGATGGGCGAAGCGGCCAGCGAAGTGCGCAGATACTGCCTGGATGAGATGCGTAAAGGCAATCTGGAGACGGCCGAATCGATCCTGAGTCAAATGGAGACCATCTACGATGATCTCATCACTTTTGACTTCTCCGATGCCATGACTGGCGGGCTCAGGCGTACCTGTGACGCGTTGCGGGCCGTTATCGAGAGAACTCGTAGCGACCTTACGACCACGTCTAGTCAACAGGCGCTGGTGCAGGAATTACGCGAGACGCGCTCCCGCCTGCAGTAATTTATTCGAAGGGTAGGTTGACCGGAGGGTGGGGGCGCTCGACTGGTCTCCGGGCTGTTTCCTTGGGGCCGCGAAAGTCCGCGAGTGTCACAAAGTAGGTGATCACCATGAGGAGGAGAGGAACAGCCACAAGCATATTGGGTTGACTTCGGCCTCCGACGATCATGGAGCCTAGCTTTGCCACGTCGCCGCCCATCAGAATAGTCCAGGCCAACAGCAAGCACCAAAAGGCAAGAATCGCCCAGCCTTTTGTCTTTTGTCCAAGCACTATGTGGCCCAAACCAGGCAGGAAGAGTGAGAGGAGCATTGCCGCGTTTCGGCTCGCCATTGGAATGGCACTGTCGTCGATCGAACCGCCAAGGCTCACGCTGGGCCCGGACGACATATCGCTCACACCGAGGGCGGCAAGGGCCAATTTGCGTTCTACGTTAACGTTCTTCGGATCCAGTTTTGCCGCCCGTCGGTAGTAGGCGACGGCTTTTCCAAGCTGCTTTCGCTCCGCATGGTCATCACCTAAAAGCTCAAGCACTGAGGGTGAGCCGGGGGCGACCCGCGCAGCTTCCTCAAGTAGCCGCCGAGTTTCGTTCTTATTTCCACGCATCTTTTCGACCCGCGCTTGCTGGACGAGCTTTTCTGCGGCGACGGCCTGCTCGGGGGTCGGTGGCTCCGGGTTCTCGGGAAGGTCGATCTCCGTGGCATTCTCAGTGTTCCGAATCAGGGCAGACTTTTCTGCGACGATTGCCTGCAGTTCGGCAAGATCGACACGTTGCTTTTCGTCTTTCTTTTTGGCCGGAACTGGCTGCACCGTAGGCACGGCGTTCTGCGCGATTTCGCCACCCGCCAGCTTACCGACGTCGATGCCAAGGACGCTTTGGATTTCTGACACCCGGGCCGAAAGCTGTGCCCTCAATTCCGGGTCTTCGGTGCTGTACCTTTGGGCGCTTACCTTGGCAAGTTCAGTTCGAAGATCGGCCTGTTCCTTCGAGGATAGGTTCGGCTTGGCAGCTTCCACGGGTTTAAGCTGCGATTCGATCTCGCTGATTCGCACCGACAATGCGCGACGGATGTCCTCATCTTCGCTTGTCCGGAGCTTGTCGGTGAGGCGCACAAGCTCCGCCCGCAGGTCGGAAGGTTGCGCCGGTTGGGGTTCGTTCACTAATTATGAAGACGGGCTTGAGGGCCAGATTTGCTCCCAAAACCGTTGCTCCAACCGCATTTGCGCCTCATCCAGCATTCTGAGCAAGTCGTCGAACTTCTCCTTGCGGAAGTTCCGTTGGACGTTTGCCAGTTCCCCGAGGTCATAGGGATCCGATTCAATTCCAAGTGGCGGTGCCGGAGCATTCTCCATCATGTGCTCGATTTGAATCTCTTCTTCGATCCACTTGCGCCGCTGATCGATGAGGTGGATGTGAAACTTCAACTGATCAAACGTGACGTCGGCCAAGGTGTCCAAGAGCATACGGATGTTGTCTCTCAGGTACACGTACATATCCCGATCTCGATCGTCTGGATCTGGAGAAAAACCGACTTTCGGTGGCCGATTTGTCGGTGGCTTGGCACCAGAAGTCTTGGTAGGTAGCAGTTCTGAGACCATCTTGAAACTCCAGTCGACACCCGAAAAGACCGTATCTGTTCAAGTTTTGGGGCGACAACCTATGATATACCAATTCTTGCGGAATCAGTAGCAAAAGAGTGTTAAAAAGTTGTCAAGATGGATCGACCGGATAGTCGGGACTCGTCTGGAATGAGTTCCAAAGAGCCTCAAGGTCGTAGAACTGACGGGTCTCTTCGCGCATTACGTTCAGAACGACATCACCGTAGTCTTGGAGAACCCATCCAGAATTCTCGCCCTCGACCCGAAGCGGCTTTGCTTTCAGCTTTGTAAGCTCTTCTGCAACCTTATCGGCAATGGATGAGATGTGCCGGTCGCTCGTACCGCTGCAGACCACGAAGTAGTCGGTAACGGACGTCTTGCCACGGACGTCGAGAGTTTCAATCCTTTCGGCTTTGATCTCGTCGGCGGCATCCAGAATGTGCTGAAGTTTTTCGGTTGAGGTCATTTAAGTCTGTAGAGTTTGTTGTCTTGAATGTACTTTATCACGGGCTTCGAAACCCATGGTTCGATCGAGCGTCCGCGAGCGACGTTGTTTCGGATCTCAGTTGCTGAGATCTCCACCGGGTTCATTTCAAACAGATCGATGCGATCTCGAAAATGAGGTGGTAGGAGGAGCAGCGCTTCTACGGGATTGACGGGCGGCCGAACAGCGGCAGCAATACGGCACAGCCGGAGCAGCCGCTCAGGCTGCTTCCACTGCGGAAGTGTCTTCAGAGAATCTGAACCCAGGATGAACCAGTAGTCTGCGGGCCGAACGAATTGTAATTCGGAAAGCGTGTCCACCGTGTAGCTAGGGCCCCGTCGGCTGACTTCCGCGTCGCTCACGGCCATGTTGGGATGATCTGCGGTCGCCAGCTTTACCATTTCCAACCGATCCTTGCCGGGCGTGGCGCGATTCTTTACTTTAAGCGGGTTTTGAAAGGTAGGCATCCAGATGATCTCGTCTAGTTCCAAATGTGCCAGCGCAGACTGCGCTAAATTCATGTGGCCAATGTGCGGAGGATCGAAGGTTCCGCCGAAAATTCCTATCTTCATAGTTCTTCCGTGAATGAAAAGACCGCTTCTCCTACGAAGACCGTGTCGCCTTCCTGAGCGCCAAGTTCACGTAGTTTGTCGATCACTCCCAAACGTTGCAATCGTCGGTGAAGGTATCGAACGGCATCCGGATTTTCCAGGTCGGTCATGGCAACCAGCCGACGGACGCGCTTGCCAAGGACCTCATAACCATCTTCAGTCTGCTCGATGTCCCAGTCAAGGTCGTGATCCCGGGTCATGGCTGGCATCACGACTGGCAGCTGTGGTTCGTTGGCCAGTTCCTCAAGTAGGGTAGTGATTTGGAAAAGCAGAGGATCTAGGCCTTGACCGGTAACGGCCGATATCGGAAACAGTGGGCGGCCGAGCTTTTCAAAGCGGGTTCGTAACTTGTCGTAGTCTTCGGAGGGGACCAGATCGATCTTGTTCAGGGCGATGATACGCGGACGCTCAAAAATCTCCTCCGAGTACAGCTTCAGTTCATTTTCGATCAGTTCGTAGTTCTCGATCGGATCGGAATCGTCAACCGGATAAGCGTCCACTACATGGACGAGAAGTCGGTTTCTCTCCACATGCTTTAAGAACTGGTGGCCCAGGCCCACGCCGACGCTCGCACCCTCGATGAGACCGGGCATATCGGCCACGACAAACGTGGTGTCGTGGAATTTGACCACGCCCAGGTTGGGAACGATCGTCGTGAATGGGTAGTCCGCGATTTTTGGTCTGGCGGCGCTGATTCTGGAGATAAGTGTGGATTTACCGGCATTGGGCAGTCCAACCAGGCCAACGTCCGCCAAGAGCTTAAGCTCAAGACGAGCGTGAACCCGCTCCTCCGGCGCACCCTTTTGGGCAAAGTTCGGGGCTTGTCGGACGCTGCTGGTGTAATGCTGGTTGCCGTAGCCGCCCCTGCCACCCTTGGCGATCACGTACTTCATGCCGTGAACGTTGAGGTCGATTAGGACTTCATCAAGTTCGATATCTTTGACCACCGTTCCTACGGGGACTTTGACTTCGATGGATTTGCCGTCTTTACCCCGCTTGTTTCCAACTCCATGGACTCCGTCCTGAGCCTCATAAGTGTCGTGTAGCTTGAAGTCGTAAAGGGTCCGCTTGCCGCGGTCGGCAATCAGAATAACGTCTCCACCCTTTCCACCATCGGCGCCATTGGGTCCGCCCCTTGGTACGTGCTTTTCTCGATGGAAACTAACGGCTCCAGATCCGCCACGTCCGGATATGAACGTGACTTCGGCTTCATCGAGAAACATGGGTTGAGTGTACCGGCGCGAGCTTAATCAGATTCGGGCTCACCGAGCATGCCTTCGATGAGCTCGACCGTGATCTTCTTTTGTTCAAAATCGACTTCTTTTACGAACTCTTCGACGAATGGGATCATGATTTCGCCGATGACGAGAATGTCCTGAGCTGGATAGGCGGCGACTTCGTCGACTTCGCCGAGCACCTGCCCATCTGTAGTGACCACCTGCAGACCAACAAGATCCTCTACGAGGAATTCACCTTCATCGAGCTCGAGTTCGTCGTCTGCCGAAGCGCTGAGGTATTCCCACTGCAGGGACTTTGCGGCATCGATATCGTTTATGCCGTCTAGCTTGAGGATGATCTGTTCGCCTTGGGGCCTGGATTCGAGAACCGTGATCCAATCGTCTCGCATTCGAAGGCGCACCCCCTTGGCGAGACGCTGTTCAAAGTCGGTCATCAGTTGCACTTTGACGTGGCCCTTAAGGCCATGTGTGCTGACAATTCTGCCGACTTTGATGAATTCACTCATACCAAAAGTATGATGGCCAGACCGAATTGGACTGGCCACTCAGAACGGAAGAAGGGAAGTGCTATTCGGTTACGACTTTGACGAAGGCTTTTTCGCGTGACTTGGCAGCTACGGCGCTCACCACACAGCGGATAGCGCTGACTACTCGGCCGCTCTTGCCGATGACCTTGCCGACGTCTTCAGGATCGCACGTGACATAGAAGGTCCGTGCGTTGCCGTCGGTCTCTTCCTCAATCTCGATCGCTTCAGGCTTTTCAACCACGGACTTAACAAGCGTTTCTACAAATGCTTCGTATGCCATCTTAAGCCTCTGGAGTTGATTCTTCGGTTGCTGGCGCTTCTTCGGCAGGAGCTTCCACAACTGCTTCTTCTGCGGCTGCAGGTTCCGTTGCTTCCGGCTCAGTCGCGGCTGGCGCTTCCTCTACGGGTGCAGCCTCAGCAACGGGAGCAGCCGCTTCGGCGACGGCTGCAGGAGCTTCGATGACCGACTTAACGGACATTGCTGCGGTTCGCTTGTCAAGAAACTTGTATGCTTTCCTGGATGCTGGCCGCTGAGCGAAAAACTCTTCCAAAATGCCGGTCTTGTTCAAGAGGATGGCGGTCGTCTCGGTTGGCTGGGCTCCGGTGAGAAGCCAGTGGAGAGCACGCTCCTTGTCGATGTTGATGAGCGTTGGCTTCACCACGGGGTCGTATTGACCGATCGTTTCCACGAAGGCGCCATTTCGGCCCGCGGTGCTCTTGGCGACGACAATACGGTAGAACGGTCGTCCCTTAGTGCCAATACGTCTCAATCGAATCTTAACCATTAAATCTTGTTTTCCCTTATCTTCTTCGGCCTTTCTTCATCATTCGCTGCTGCAGCTTGCCCATCTGCTTCATGCCTTTGCGCATTTCGTAAAGCTGTTTAATGAGCCCGTTGACTTCCTCCACGGAAGTTCCAGACCCGGAAGCAAGGCGCTTGCGGCGCGAACCGTTGATTATATCCGGATTTGTCCGCTCTTTTGGCGTCATGCTAAGGATAATGGCCTCAATCCGGTTCACTTTTTGATCGTTGATTTGAGCCAACGCCTCTTCGGGGA
This sequence comes from Armatimonadota bacterium, assembly GCA_023423495.1. Lineage (GTDB taxonomy): Bacteria > Armatimonadota > Fimbriimonadia > Fimbriimonadales > Fimbriimonadaceae > 55-13. The sequence goes on along the minus strand of JAFAFM010000169.1, from coordinate 1,555 downwards.
TCTGCGCAACGCCGGGAAGTCGCTTGATAATGTCCTTCACCGGACCCATTTTTCGCATCATCTTGAACTGGCTCAGCATGTCGTTGAAATCCAGATTGCCCTGCTTGATTTTGGACTCCAGCCCGGCAGCTTCATCTTTATCGAAAGCGATTTCCGCCTTTTCGATGATGCCGAGAATGTCACCAAAGCCGAGAATACGTCCCGCCATCCGCTGGGCGTCGAATTGGTCGAGCATTTCCACTTGCTCGCCGATGCCGATGAATCGTACGGGCACGCCGGTCGCTTGACGAACGCTGAGGACTGCGCCGCCGCGCGTATCTCCATCAAGCTTCGTGAAGATTGCGCCGGTCAGCGGCACTTGCTCGTTAAACGAACCGGCGACGTTGACGGCTTCTTGACCGGTCGTGGAGTCGAGCACAAGGATCGTTTCGGAAGGCTTGACCGTCTGATGCACTCGCTTGAGCTCGGCCATCAGGTCGTCATCGACGGTTAGTCGGCCGGCAGTGTCGACGATGAGGACGTCGAGCATCAAGTGCTTGGCCCGATCCAATGCTTCTTTGGCGATTTGCTCCGGCTTGGTCCCATCAGTTTTTGCAAAGACAGGAACTTCGATCTGCTCACCGAGCACTTGGAGCTGCTTGATGGCCGCGGGACGCTGGATGTCGCAGGCCGCCATCATCGGCTTTTTGCCTTGCTTGATCAGCCACTTGGCAAGCTTCGCGCAAGTCGTGGTCTTTCCAGACCCTTGGAGTCCGCAAAGAAGGACGACGGCCGGGGGTTGAGAACCATAGTTGAATCGCGTGGTTTCTTGACCGAGGGTCTCAACAAGGGTGTCTCGAACGATCTTTATGATCGTTTGGTCGGCATTGAGACTTCCATATAGGTCCTCTCCGATCGCCTTTTCCTTTACGGAAGCGATGAAAGATTTCGCCACAGTGAAGTTAACGTCTGCTTCCAGGAGGGCGACACGCACCTCGCGCAGCATCTCGTTTACGTCATCTTCGTTGAGCCGACCCTTGCGTTTCAGCCCTGCGAATATGCCGGAGAGACGCTTGGTCAAATTGTCTAGCATGAACCTGTGAGTTTACCGGGTGGAAGAAAATGCCCAAAGAATCGCAACTTGGCAACAAAAATGCCCTACAAATCCATCTAATTTATGTCGAGAATTCTCGATAGGAGTTCTTATAAATATGAATCCGGCAGAAAGGGCTAAACAGACAGCGTTGTCGACAACCGCTCTTGTCACCGTGCTTGCCGGTGTTGGGATGGCCGCATTTGCGACATTTCTTATTCACCGGTCTCGGGAAAACTCGCTCAGTGTCGACGGGTTGCTACGTGCATGTGATCATGCGGCGGAAGCGCTCGACGAGCGAATTCATCATCTACAACTGGCTTCTTAGTAAGCAAACTTTGAAATCTTGAAGAGGGTGCCAACGGCATCCTCTTTTTGCTTTTGCATAAAGCTTAATTATCAGAAGATAATCATTATTATGAACAATATGAATTCAAGATGCGGTTAGACTTCTCTGACCCAGCCTTCGACCACAACGAAGAC
>JAFAFM010000097.1 GCA_023423495.1 Armatimonadota bacterium | reverse complement strand
GGTGTCGACAAAGCTGGTTTGATGCTGGATCAGATACTCGCCAATTTTCCGAAGGGTTCGTTTCCGCTGGCGAACGCACCCAATAAAGTCCTCTGCCCGCTGGACGTAGTGATTGACGTGCCGCTTCTCATCCTTCGGGGCTCTCTCCATGGAGTTCAGCTCTTTGTATCGCTTGCTGTATTCGCGATTGAGGGCAAGGTCGCTCGCGTCGATGCCGCGAACTTCGACCGTCCAGCCCATTTCATTTCGATTCAGCACCAAGTCGGGAGCGACGCTCTGCCCCTTTACCGACCGGGAGGGCCGAGACCCACCAAAAGCTTCGCCCGGGTACGGAGAAAGCTGAAGGATCTCCTGGAAGGCGGCCTCCACCACATCGGGCATGACCTTAAACTTCCGCGTAATCTTGAGCGTCCGCCGGGCGATCAGATCGTCCAAGTACCCCTTGACGATGGCGCGCGCCAGCTTCTGCTCCAACGTTTCCGGATTTCTTAGTTGGAGGAGCAGGCATTCTTGCAACGTGGTGGCGCCAACTCCAGCCGGCTCACAATATTGAAGCTTGGCTAACACCCATTCGGCGTGTTCTAACGCGCATCCGACCTGCAAGGCGATTTCTTCGACCGGTGTCGAGAGATAGCCTTTCTCATCGATACATTCGATCATGTATTCGCCGATGATGTGCAAGCTGTGAGGCAATTCTGGAATGAGTTGAGCGCGCAGATGATCCCAAAGCGAGGTGCCCGTGCTTGCAAAATCAAGCCAGTCCATTTCCTCGTCTTGGGGCAGACTCCGACGGAACTCGTAATTGTCGCTGCTTGGCCGAAGCTCATGGGGAGCTACGGACTCCAAGATCGCTTCGGTATGGATGGGCTCGAGCTCATCCTGAAGCCTTTCCAAAGCTGGGTTTTCGTTTAACTCAGTCTCAAGGGCCTGATCCAATTCGACTTGGTTCAATTGAAGCAAGTAGCTGGAGAGAACCACGCGGGGATCGACTCGTAATGAGGTCGATGTTTCAACTCGTTGGGTCTGACCAAGTCCTTGGCGCAATGCTTTCACCTTGGGCTGGATCCATCCTGCCCAAAGAAAGTATCGGCACTTGGTTCCGACATCTGCCCGGTAATTTTTAGGGTCTTTATTGTGGTGCGGGTGGCACGAGACGTTCAAAACGGATGTTCGCCACGCGACCGGTCGGAGTGAACTCGACAACCGCCTCATCGAGACTATCACTCTTGGTGGCTTCTTCGTATACCGTGCGCGTATACACAAACCACTCGGTTCCATCCTCAAAGGTTTGGGTCCTGGAAGGTCGGCCAAGCTCCTTTGAGACCTGCTCCATCGACATCCCGATGGAGATTTTGCCATCTCGCAGTTTCTTTACGGGACTGGCTTCGGGCACGGGTCCAATGATTAAGCGCATTCCAATCCAGAAAATCAGAATGAATAGGATCGGCCCGCCAAACATGACGGCGTAATCCAGTTTTGTGAGCTTGGCTCGTTGCGCCATCTCTCCGCTTTTACCTCTAACGGCAAAACGATCGGCGGCTACTTAAGGCGATCAGAGGTAGAAGTGTCTTCCCACGCAAATTCTGGGTTGCCGAAGTGACCGTTCTTCGCTGTCGGCAGATACTTCAAGCCCCAGAGTCCAAGGTGCTCGATAATCCCTTCCGGAGTCAGATCGTAGGCATCTCGAATCTTCCGCTCAATCTGGTGAGGATCGATTTGCTCCGTACCGAATGTCTCGACGTTGATCGCTACAGGCTCTGCGACACCGATCGCATAGGCAAGCTGAAGCACGCATCGCTCAGCAAGGCCAGCGGCAACAACATTTTTGGCAACGTAGCGCGCCATGTATGCAGCCGAGCGGTCCACCTTAGTGGGATCCTTGCCGGAGAAGGCTCCGCCACCGTGAGGCGCCAACCCGCCGTACGTGTCCACGATGATCTTTCGACCGGTTACGCCCGTGTCACCCTGAGGTCCGCCCACCACGAAGCGCCCGGTCGGGTTGATGTGAAGGATGGGATCGCCTTGGACGTAGTTCGAATAGTGCTCCAAGACCGGCCGGATGATCTCAGATTCGACCATCGCCTTCACCGTATCTAAGTTCAGCGTGTCCACATGCTGGTGGGATAGAACGATGGTATTGATGCGCTGCGGACGGCCTTTGTCATCATATTCCACCGAGACCTGACTCTTCGCGTCGGGCAGCAGCAATGGGCTTTTGCCCAAGTTTGCCTGAGCTGTTCTCACTTCCACTGACTTGCGCACGAGAGCATGAGCAATGGAGATCGGAAGTGGCATCAATTCGTCGGTTTCGCGGGTCGCATAACCGAACATCATGCCCTGGTCGCCCGCCCCAATCCGCTTGACGTCTTTATGGGCGGCATCTTTGTCGACGCCTTGCGCGATGTCGGCACTCTGCTCTTGAATGGCAACCAAAACGCCGCAAGTTCGACCGTCGAATCCGTAATCTGTATCCGTATAGCCAGCGGAGGCAATCGTATCGCGGACCACCTTGGCGACATCGACGTACCCTTCGGTGCGAACCTCGCCAGCAACCACTGCAACGCCTCGGGTGAGCAATGTCTCTACCGCAACGCGTGTTTGACCGCGGAGTTCTGTGGCTTCATTCTCAAAGAAAGCATCCAACAGTGCATCGGAGATTTGATCGGCCAACTTGTCTGGGTGCCCGACGCTGACGCTTTCCGAAGTGTAAATCCTCATCTTTCCAGCGGACAAGGATACCCCGGCACCTAGGTCGGACCCGACTTACCCATCCAAGGGCTCAACGTAGGGATAGCTTCCAAGAATGGTGGTTTCGAGGGCATAACCCTTCAGCGTGTCGAGCGCTTTCTGTAGATTTGCATCCGACCGATGTCCGGAGCAGTCGCAATAAAAGATGTATTCGAAAGTCGCTCTTTGGGCTGGCCTGGACTCAATCATCATCAAGTTCACGCCTTCTGCATCAAATGCTCCCAGCGCCCGATAAAGTTCGCCTGGCCGGTTCTTGAGGTTGAACATTAGCGAGGTCTTGTCGTTGCCTGTCTTGGTGGGTTCGTTGTATCCGATGACCAAAAACCTCGTACGGTTGCCGGGATTGTCCTGCAGGTTCTCGACCAGGATGGGAATCCCGACCGTCTCCGCTCCCAGGCTATTCGCGATTGCCGCTCCCCGGGGATCTTCTAGCGCCCGTTCGGCAGCCTTGGCAGTGGGTACCACCTCCACAATTTCGGCCTTCGGCAGGTTGGCTTTTAACCACCGACGGCACTGCTGCGCGGGTTGCGGTCCGGCATAAACCCTCTCAATTTCCACCAGCGAGGTTGCGATCGTGACCAAATGGTGCCGGATCGGTACATAAAGCTCCGCACAAATCTTCACGTTTGTCTGGGGAAACATGTCCAGCGTCTCCGGCACGACCCCTGCGATAGAGTTC
>JAFAFM010000076.1 GCA_023423495.1 Armatimonadota bacterium | reverse complement strand
GACGTGAGACCTTGGTGCCGGCAAACTCCCGCCCCTCCATCTTTTGAACCCAAATGGCATCTATCCCGCAGCGGTTTGCACCCAGCACGTCGGTGAAAATCTGGTCCCCGATCATGAGCGTTTCCTGCGGCTTTCGTTTGAATTTGATCATCGCCAGGCGGAACATCGCCGGGCTTGGTTTGAATTTGTCCCGGACAGTTTCGACTTGAAGCTTGGCCGCCAGCCGCGCCAATCGCTCTGGATTTCGGGTGTTGCTGAGAATGCATAGATCAAAGCCTTTTTCCTTGGCTCGCTTCACCCAATCTTCCACCCCGGCGGGAAACTCTTCCGCCCTCCACTTGACGATAGTGTGATCGACGTCGAGCAGAATGAGTCGCTTCCCTTGATCCCACAACTGGTCAAGATCGACTTCCAACAGCGATGCCACCGCATGCGCAGGCAGGAATGGATGGAAAAAGCTGGAGATCTTGCCGCGATCGAAGGATCCAGTCCTAAAACCGCTCATTCCGGAGTCCCCCTGGCGACGGCGGCTCGCCGCTTGGCAACGTTTCGGAGGTGCTGATCATAAGTCTCGGCAAACAGACTGCGACCGCTTGGCAGTGCGACATAGTACAGGTACTTGTGCTTCGCTGGGTTCAAGGCAGCTTGGACCGATTTCACCGTCGGCGAACAGATGGGGCCAGGCGGCAGACCCTTGTTTCGGTACAAGTTATATGGTGAGTCCACATTTCGATAGTCGGCATAGGTAAGCGGACGCCATTTCTGTAATCCATAGTTGATGGCAGCATCAATTTGCAGGAGCATGCCCTTGGCCAGCCGGTTCTCGATGACCCCCGCGACCAATGGCCTTTCCTCGTCACGCGCGACTTCCATCTCGACCATCGATCCAATAATAATGGCTCGGTGTAAGTTCTTCGGCTCCCCCAATCCATTCCAGATTCGGGTCTCGAAATTCTTCAACTGCCGAATGATGACCTCTCTAGGCGTCATCAGCGGCGGCAGATCATAGGTGTCCGGATATAGGTAACCCTCAAGGGAGCCGCTAGGCAACGGAAAGTCAACCACGGATTGAAACTCTTCCGGCTTGCGAATCAGTTCCAGATAGCTTTCGGCTGAACCAAGTTCATTTTTCTCCAGAACGTTAGCCGTGCGGGCAGCCCAGTTGGTCTCCGGAAGCCGGACCATGCGGCGAACGGGCTTTTGAAGAGCTTCTATGACTTGGTCGAGGGATTGATTCGGCCCGAGCTCATACGTTCCCGCCTTCACGGTGAGTGGAGGCTTCTTGATCCGGAGGTAAAAGCGAGCCGCCGAAGCGCTTCGAATCACCTTGCCCTCCTCCAACGTTTCAAGCGCCGCCCGAATATGGGTGGCCTCAGAAAATCGAACGAGCCTAGATTTGCCTTGAGGATCGAGCGGCTGAATCTGCGTGTAAAGCCAATAGCCAGCGCCAGCCGCGGCAAGGATTACCAGGGCGAACAGCCTCAGAATAAATTTCTTAAGCTTCTTCACCTGACTCCATAAATCGCCTCAGCAAAATGCCGGCGGCCTCGCCGTCCCTCAGCTTGCGCCGCTGGCTCGCTTTTAAATCGTCCTGCCGCAAATTAGTCTCTGCCTCGACTGAGGAATACCTTTCATCGATCGTTCGTACGGATATACCTTTGTCCACGAGTAAATCCGCCACTGTTTGGCATACCCGGGCCATTTTGCCGACCGTTCCATCTTCCTCGATGGGTATGCCCACGAGGACAAGTTCAGGGGCTTCCTGCTTAATGACGGTCTCCAAGTTGTCGGCATCCAGGCGAAGTGTTCCGGTGGCCGTTAACGCCGGCCGGGGAGTGACGACCCCAAACTCGGTTTCGGCAACGGCGATCCCGATTCTCTTAAACCCGAAATCGATCGCCAAGACTCTCAAGACTGAAACGCCTCAAGAATCTCTGTGTGCACGAGACCGTTGGAGCTTATGGCTTCCAGCCCGCGTTCCTCTCGACCACTAAAGTCTGTAAAAGCGCCGCCCGCCTCACGCACGATCACACTCATCGCGGCGATGTCCCAGGGAGCCACAATCGGATCAATCATCGCATCGACCCTTCCGGTCGCCACTAGGGAGTGACCGTAAGCGTCCCCCCAAGTTCGCGACGCCAAAACCCGATCCTCGATAGCTCGGAATCCTTGCAAGCGACCCGCCTTCGCCATGGACGTGGCGCTCCCGCTGGCGATGACTGAGCCGTCGAGGGTCGTCCGTTCGCTCACGTGGGCTTGGACGCCGTTCCAAAATGTCCCCCCACCCTCCTCGGCATAAACGAGCTCATTCAAAGCTGGAAAGTAGCAAACCCCAAGCTGGACTTGCCTCTCTTCCTCAAACGCCAGGAGGGTCGCATAGAGCGGCACGCCAGAAACAAATGACTTCGTCCCGTCGATCGGGTCCAACACCCAGCGTCGGTGGCCCGCACCGGACGCACCTTCTTCTTCACCGAGGATTGCTTCGTCCGGATATTCCACCGCCAACCTCTCCCGAATTGTTCGTTCGGCAAGCCTGTCGGCTGCTGTGATCGGGGTTTGATCCGCTTTGATCTCGACCGGCGTGCGCGTCTGAAAGTATGGAAGCGTCGACTTGCCCGCAAGGATGGCGGTCTCAATTGCAAATCGGAGGCGCGGTGACATTCCGCTCCCGATTGTACTTGTGGCGAATTCGTATTGGGTCTATCGGTAAGCCTACACATTCGCTTCCCCCGCGAACGTATACTAGCGTTAAGCGTTGACAACAACCCCGTCGTCCAATCCGACTGTCACCGACGAAATTGGCACATTCATCGTGCACAAGGACACGCGCGAACCCGCGTAAAAGGAACACGAAATAGATGTATCAGGCCCCGCTCCCAAAGGAGTATGCCGACCTCTCTCCCGAAGAGGCCGATGCAAGAATCATTGCTGCCAAAGCTAAACTTGGATCCCGCCTCGTCATCCTTGGTCACCACTACCAGCGAGATGAGATTATCAAGCACGCCGACTATCGGGGCGACAGCTACAAGCTAGCCAAAGATGCCAACAAGCATCCCGAAGCGGACTACATCGTTTTCTGCGGCGTCCACTTTATGGCCGAAAGCGCGGACATCCTCACGCCGGATAACCAGATCGTCATCCTTCCCAACCTTGCGGCCGGATGCTCGATGGCCGACATGGCGAATTTATTCCAGGTGCGCAAATGCTGGGCAGAATTGGAAAGAGTGTATGCGACCTCGAAGGTAGCGGTCGGAGCGGGCGCGTCCGAGGTTCGCAGCGAGCAGTCTCCTGTTCGGGTGGTTCCCGTCACCTATATCAACTCGGCCGCAAATCTCAAAGCTTTTGTTGGTGAACATGGCGGGACAGTTTGCA
>JAFAFM010000238.1 GCA_023423495.1 Armatimonadota bacterium | reverse complement strand
GACGGGTTCTCCACGGTGGCTTGGTGAGCGGTCACTCCGCGTTTGCATTCCTCCTCGCCACCTCTGCCATGTTCCTCACCGAGAACGCCTTAGCCACCGGCATCGCCTTTATGTTGGCCGCGTTGGTGGCGCAAAGTCGTTGGGAAGCGAAGATCCACACCATCATCGAATTGTGTTTGGGGGCCGCGGTCGGAGTTATCACTGGCCTCTTGATTTTTGGATTATTGCCAAAATAGGAAAGCAGACGAAGCAAGAATGAAGGATCAACCTCCAGAACGTAACCGGCAAAGCGGCTCGCCGCGGCGCCGAATCGAAACAACCCTAACGATCCTATTGGGTTCAGCATTAACCGCCCTCGTTGTGATGGGGCAAAAGAACAGCGAGTTTGCGCATCAGCTGGATACCATGGTCATGCCTTCCGCTGGCTGGTATCCGGTACTCGGCGTTCTGGCGATTATCATCCTGAACGGAATTTATGTCGCGGGCGAAACGGCAGTCGAATTGATACGGCCAGTGCATGTCAAATTTGCACGCGAGGAACACCCTCACGATCTGGAACGCCTCCAAATGATCTTAGATAGGAAAGCAAAGTACGTGGCCGCCTGTACATTGGCATCCCATTTCTGCCGCGTGGCCATGATCTTGACGGGTCTTTTCCTGGTTCCGGGCCTTGCCGCCTGGCTAGGCGAAAACTTCGGCGGGATTGATCCGACGACTTTATTCGTGCTCGCATTGATTGCAGTGGCACTTCCAATCGCTCTTATCAACCTCATGTTTGAGTTGGTGCCTAAGAGTTATGCTGCGCTCGTCCCGCACCGGGTGGCACTGAAGCTTTACGGCTTTGTGAAGATCACTTCTGCCGTCCTTTCGCCCCCGGCATCCCTTCTCTCATCGATCGCCGGGTTGCTGACGTCCAGATTTGGCGGACGGGCTAGCTTCACGATTGCGAATCAAGCCGAAGAAGAGATCAAAAACCTCGTGGAAACGGCCCAGGAAACAGGTGAGATCGAAGTCGAAGAAAAGGAACTTCTGCACTCTGTTTTCGAATTCAGCGACACTATCGCAAGGGAAGTGATGACCCCGCGGGTCGACCTCGAAGCTGTACCCATCACCAGCGACCCCAAAGATATTGTCGACTTGGTGAAGCGGAGCGGCAAATCGCGAATTCCGATTTACGAGGACACCGATGACCAAATCGTTGGAATCGTGCACGCCAAAGATCTCTTAATGGCGGTTTTGCAGTCGGACAAACCAAGCCTCCGTAAGATCATGCGGCCGCCGATGTTTGTGCCTGAGGGCAAGTCCTTGAACGACTTGCTTCGGGAGATGCGACAAAGCCGGAGCGAGATGGCGATTGTCCAGGATGAATTTGGCGGGACAGCCGGCGTTGTGACCACTGAGGACATCGTCGAGGAACTGGTCGGCGAGATTGTCGACGAATATGACGTGGAAGAGCCGGAAATCGTGCAAGTAGATGGCGACACTTATCTTGTGCATGGCAAGGTGCACGTGGACGATCTCAATAGCGTCCTAAACAGTGAGCTCGATTCAGAGGAGTTCGATACGATCGCCGGTTACGTGTTTGGACTCTTCGGTCGACAGCCTAAGAGGGAAGAATCGATCGAATCGGGCGGGCTGAAGTTCACGATCGCTGAGACAGACGGCCGGCGCATCAAAAAGCTGAAAGTAGATCGTTTGCCGCAGGCAGTCGAAGCCAGCCTATTCGAAGAATAATCTGAACTTATCACCTAGCGGCCATACGTCCAGCAATCATGCGGTGGTTGACGGGTTTGGTATTGGCGTTGGGTTGCATTTCGGGAGCGGAAGCGGATGAGATATCGCTTAAGCATCTAACTCCTTCAAAGTTAATCGCGATGCTGGCAGGCTTCGAGGCCAAAGACTTTTTCCGGCAGGGTACGCCTCGCTTGGGGCATTTTACTGCTATTTCGGGCGGCCTAATTCCAGACGGCGTAAAGCTGACCGCCCAAGATTCCAAGGGAATTTTGGTGGTGGATGGCACCCCGGAGCAGATTGCCGAAGTTACCCGTTACGTCCAACTTTTCGACGTAAAACCAATGCAACTTGAACTCCAGATGGAGATAGAATGTCCCACCAGAAACTACGTTTGGAAGTCCACAACGACGTTATCAAACAATCGTCGCTGGAAGACAAGCGACGATGTGTTGGACACTGAGTTTCACATCGCACCGCGCGTAAACGATGACGGCACGATAACAACGTTTCTGCGACTCAGTCAGGGAGACGAAGTGAGGCAAAGTGTGTTTCGCTCGAAGGAAGGGGTGCCGGTTTACCTGACAAGCTCTGACGATCTCCGCTTCAGCGTGGAGAAGGAAATCTTCTTGGATAAGGCCTCGGCGGAGAAGTCACAAGGTCCAGACCTGGATGTGCCGCCATTTAGGATCAAGTTGACATTTAAGATTCTGCCCACCGAAGCTAAAAATTCTAAGTTCGGCAGGCAGAACGCGTTTCCGGAAAACTAACCGCGAGCTTTCTTTAAGCGCGCGTTTACGGCATTCCAATCGATGACTTGCACATACGCATCGATGTATTTGGCGCGCGCCGTTTGGAAGTCCAAGTAGTACGCATGCTCATACACGTCCATCGCGAGGAGTAGGGTGTTGTTCCAAGCCGGGAAGGTGTCCTGAGAGTCGCCGATGTACGTCCAGACCCTCTGCTCTTCATGGTCGTACCCTAGGTAGGCCCAGCCCCGACCCGCAATCCCGGTCGCTTTCCAGTCGGCCAGCCACTTATCGAAGGAGCCGTAAGCTTCGTTGATAAGCGTTGCGACATCACCCGTCGCTGGGCCGCCACTGCCGCCCAACGTCTCGAAGTAAACGTTGTGATTGACGTAGCCACCGTATGCAAACGCGTAGTTCACCTTCAAAGCGCGCATGTCGGAATAGATCTGGTTTGCCTTTGAAGGATCGACCTCCATCGAAGTGAGCGCCTTGCGAATCTCGTTCGTCTTGTTTGCATAGCCCTGCCACAGCTTCAAATGCTCTTCATGAGTCTTAGCTTGAATGCCTACCTTCGGCGTTCCGGCGACGGCTTTTGCAATATCATTTGCATCGGGTACTCGGACTAGTTTGGGTTCCATTTTCTTGTTCTTCTCCTCTGTATAGTTCATTCCAAAGCTCGGCAAACCGGCGAGCGTTGCGGTGCCTGCAGCGCCGACGATGAGCATCTGCCGACGGGTAAGTTTCTTTCCTGGCATCAGATTAAGCCTACCTCCACAACCCTTAAACGCGACTTGGGTGTGGACAGGCGACCACGCGCCTTTGGTAGGATGGGCTCATGAACGCCTATCTGTTTCCAGGACTTGAATTCGGCCCCAGAATCGTCCAGCGCTTGGTGGAGCAGGTTCCGGTCGGCCGACATGACGAGAAGACGAATCCTAATCGCTTCACCCTGCGTGAGGCAATTGCCCACTTGGCGGATTGGGAGCCTATCCTTCGTGGGCGGATAGAACTTGCCGTGACGACTCCGGGTTCGCCCGTTCAGGGGATGGACGAGGGCCTTCGGGCGGAAGATATGAAGTACCAGGACTGGGATGTGTTTGAGTCGCTGAAGAAGTTCGCGGACGAGCGGGCGACAACCATCGCGTACCTTCGCGGCCTACCGGCAGAAGCTTTCGCCAACAGCATCGTTCACAACGAAAAAGGGCCCCAGACGGTGATTGATCAAGCCAACCAACTTTTCGGCCACGATCTGTACCACATCGACCATCTCACGGAATACATCCATGAGAAGGTCGCGGGAACCTGGTAATGGGCTAAACCAGCCGAGAAGCTAAGCGGCCAAAACCTGCTGCTCCGGCGTAAGTGGCGTTGCTTCCCAACATCTCCTCGATTCGAAGGAGCTGGTTGTATTTGGCGACCCGATCCGTCCGATTCGGAGCGCCTGTCTTTATTTGGCCACAGTTGGTAGCAACGGCCAAGTCGGCGATCGTCACGTCTTCTGTCTCACCGGACCGGTGGCTCATCACGCTCGTGTATCCAGCGCGCTTCGCCATGTCAACGGCGGCTAAGGTTTCGGACAAGGTGCCGATCTGGTTGACCTTCACGAGAATGGAGTTGGCCGTCTTGCTATCGATTCCTCGCGAAAGCCGCTCGACGTTAGTGACAAAAAGGTCGTCTCCTACAAGCTGAACACGGTCGCCCACGGCCGCGGTCAAAGCTTGCCAGGAATCCCAATCGTCCTCGGCGCAGCCGTCTTCGATGCTGATAAGTGGGTATTTCTCTGTGAGGGAGACCAGGTAGTCGACCTGCTCTGGTCCGCTTCGCTCGAGCTTATCGCCAACCTTGTAGCGATAGGCGCCGTTCGAGAAGAATTCAGTGGCGGCGGCATCGATGCCCAGAAACACTTGGCTGCCGGGTTTGTATCCGGCCTTCTGAATGGCTTCGATGATGTAGTCGAAAGCAAGCGTTTGGTCCGATAAATTAGGGGCGAAACCGCCCTCGTCGCCCACCCCGGTGTTTAGGCCATTGTTCTTCAACACACTCTTGAGAGCGTGGAAGATTTCGGATCCCATCTGGAGTGCTTCAGCAAAGCTCCTGGCTCCCACGGGCAACACCATAAACTCCTGAAAGTCGACATTGGAGTCGGCGTGCTGTCCTCCGTTCAGGATGTTAAGCATTGGTACGGGAAGGGTATTTGCGGTCACTCCTCCGATGTAGCGGAATAGCGGAAGCTTGGCGTTTTGGGCTGCAGCCTTGGCCACCGCCATCGAAACCCCGAGAATCGCGTTCGCTCCGAGTTTCCCCTTGTTGGGGGTGCCATCCAGTTCGAGAAGGAGTGCGTCGATGCCAATTTGATCATTCGCATCATGATCCAGCAAAGCAGGGGCAATCTTCTCGTTGACATTGTCGACGGCCTGCAAAACGCCCTTACCGCTGTACTTGCCCTTATCTCCGTCGCGGAGTTCCACGGCCTCGAAAGCGCCAGTACTTGCGCCGCTTGGCACGGCCGCACGGCCAAACGCGCCGCTTTGCAAAACGACGTCGACTTCGATGGTTGGATTTCCTCGGCTGTCAAGAATCTGGCGAGCGGAAATGTCTTCGATGTAGGGCATGGGTTCGAGGGTCAGGTTACCCGCCAAGACCTCCGGGTAACATTCCCTTTGAATCATGTCGCTGGCTCTTTCGAAGGAGAACTTTTTTTGGCACAAGGTCCACTCGCTAACCGGAATCGTGCCAGTCGGGTTTTACATGCTTCAGCACCTGACCTTAAACTCCTTCACGCTGTCCGGTCCGGAGCAATTTAACGGCGTCCTGCACTTCTTCGAGGGATTGCCCAAGCACCTGTTTTTGGCGCTCGAAATCATCGCGATTTGGATCCCATTGCTTTTCCACGCGGTGTACGGCCTGTTCATCGTAAACCGCGGCCAGCCTAACTACTTTGAGGAGAAGTACAAGTGGTCCCAAAATCGCATGTACACCTTCCAGCGGTGGACCGGGCTATTTCTCTTCCTGTTTCTCGCCTTCCACGTGAGCACCACGACGGTCGCGAAGTACATCGCCGGGACCCCGAAGGGTATCGAATACGCTGCCTGGCAGCAAAACCTCACCAGCAACGGATACATCCTATTCTTCGTGTATCTCCTGGGAGTCTTGGCGGCGAGCTACCACCTCGCCTATGGCGTGTGGAATTTCTGCATTCGCTGGGGCATCACCATTTCCGACAAAGCGCAAATGAGAATTCAACGGTTTGCGTTTGGCATGTTCATCGTGGTGACCCTCCTCGGTTGGGCAGCACTGGTCGGATTCCTCATCCACGATCCAAGCACGATGGGCCGTTCGCTGGGTGTCGACAGCAACCAGGTAACGATGCACTTTGAACCCATAATGCCGTTCGGCTAGAACGGTACAATCCACCTTCGGTGAAAGCGATTGCGAAGATGCGCCCCGCGCCGGGCGTGGAAATCATCGATGCCCCCGAACCGACTATCCGTTCGGGCTGCGTCAAGATCAAACTTGAAGCGGCATCGGTGTGTGGGACTGACCTCCATATTTACTCCTGGGATGCCTGGTCTGCATCCAGAATCAAGCCGCCCCGCATCATTGGTCATGAGTTCTGCGGCACGATTGTCGAAGTTGCTCCGGACGTAACCGACCGTCAAGTCGGCCAGTTCGTTTCCAGCGAATCGCATATTGTTTGCGGTCGCTGTCGCCAATGTATGAATGGTCAGGGTCATGTCTGTGTCAACACGGAAATCCTTGGGGTGGACGTGGACGGCGGCTTTGCCGAGTACGTAGTGATTCCGAAGGACAATGCTCGCCCGACGGATAGATCCGTTCCCGCTAAGATCGCGGCGTTTCAAGAT
>JAFAFM010000216.1 GCA_023423495.1 Armatimonadota bacterium | reverse complement strand
GGTGTGGGCAACTTCATGGGCGTCTTCCCCTGAGTAGTAGCCACTGGTCACGAAGGAGTAACCCTCCAACGCGCCTCCTCCATAAAGCTGAGTTACAACCGCGCCGTAGCCGTTGAACGGATATGGTGCAAAGGTTTCAAACGTTTTGATGATCAGCGGAAAGAACTTCGGCTGCTTCTGCATTTGGGCGTCGGTCAGGGTTTGACTCCAACACTGATACCGCCTGCCCTCAATCTGCTCAGACACATTCTTGTAGGGTCCGATATTCAGGCTCCAGTACGAGATGGGCACGGGCATATCGAAAACCGTCTCCCGCACTCCATTCTTCACCTGGGTTCCGGTTTGATCCCCATTGGTAACTGCGGACCAGTTCTCGGGACCGCGTACGATAGCGGAGAATTTAGCGGGCTTCCGTGCGATCATCGGATACCAGTAATCGTTGGTAAGCATTGCCTCATTCGGACGAATCGCTCCGGCATAGCCAGGCTTGTCGACGATGCCGGAGTACTCAAGGCGCACCTTGTCGCCATCTTTGGCCCCGCCGATCATGACAATGCCGCCAAGCTGTTTCCAGGGCAAGTTGCCCGATGGGCGGGTAACGGCGGTCACGCGGTAGTGCGGGCTCAACCGCACCATGAGGTTCGGAGACTTACCTGCGCTGCGGACATCGAGGGTGTCTGAGATCGAAACTCTCTTAGCGGGGATGTCAAAAGTGATGACCAACGCGTGCCTGTCGATTCGCCAGCCGAAGTCTTCTCGCTCATCGACGAATCGCCTGAGTTTTTTTCCATTCCATTCGAAGAGCCTCTCGCCGACATCCTCGCTGGTGAGTGGAGTGCTGAACACCACGTAATCCTGACCCCACGGCGCCTTGCCGGCAATTGCTGTCCAACCAAACCGACCCGTGTCATAGGCGCTATTCGTACGTAGGACGTTGAATGGATTTCGGCCCTTCCAAGCTCCATTCTCGGCTTGTGCCGTAAGGCCAGCTACATCTCGGGCCCTTGCCAATTGATCGAGATGGGCGACACTCGGTTCTTGTCGGAGAAAGAGGAGCGCACTAACTGCAAGGATCATGCCGCAAAGTATGACCAAAACAAGGGGTCGCCCTGCTTTGGTCTTCTTAGGATGCGGGGCAATCATGGTAGCGGAGACCAGACTTGAACTGGTGACCTAACGGGTATGAACCGTTCGCTCTAACCAACTGAGCTACTCCGCCACACGGGGGAAAAATATTACCCGATGTTATTCTCGGCGAAGTGCGACGATCGGGTCCAACCGGGACGCGCTGATCGCCGGATACAGGCCAAATACCATGCCGATAAACGCCGAGAAGACGGCGGCTCCGATCGCCGCAGTAATCGGAAATGGAGTGGGTAATCCGTCAGCGGACGGCCACTTAAGAGCGGCCGTGGCGAACGTTACGACATTCCCCAGCAGCCAAGCAATCGTCATTCCGATCAGTCCGCCCACAAGCGATAGCGTCCCGGCCTCTACTAAGAATTGAGTCAGGATCGACGCTCGCTTGGCGCCAACGGACTTCCGCAGACCAATCTCCTTCGTACGCTCGGTCACGGAGACGAGCATGATGTTCATGATGCCGATGCCGCCGACAAGAAGGGACATGGCGGCGATCGCCGAAAGTACAACCCCTGCCACGCCGAAGACTGCGCCGAACACCTGAAGAATGGACTCACGCGAGTCCACACGGTAGATCGGGCGATTGTTCGACTTGCGCATCAGGGCTTGCCAGACCCCGTCCATGGTTTCATTGACCGTATAGCCCGGCTTGGGGCGAAGGGTGATCATCATCAAGTCATCCCCTCCAAGCCATTTATCTTGGGCAGTCGTAATGGGGACGATCACATCCTTGGCATTTGTCTCACCCATCATATCAAGCCGTTGGAGAACTCCGATAACTTCGAGCGTGATCCCGTTGAAGGTCAGAAACCTGCCGATCGCCTGCTTATCGGGGAAGCAGCGATCCCGAATCTCTTCACCGATCACACAGACGTTTCCACGTGAGTTCACGTCTTCCTGGCTGAGAAAACGTCCTTCTGCCACTACGAGCTTGTTCAGCTCGAGGAAGTGATTGTCTGTGGCGAAGATTCTAGGATTATCGATCTCGACATCACCCTGCCTGATCTTAGAGGGCACCTGAACGATCGGCGAAGCAATGTCGAGCATGCTTACGTTATTGCGGAGATAATCCACGTCGTCCATCTTCAGACCCTCGATTCCACCCAAGGTCTGGCCCCTGTTCATACGGCCGCGATCGTACGCGACGATGATGGTGTCCGAACCGAGCTTTTTGAACTCGTTCGTCATGAAGAAGGTGAAGCCATTGGAGATCATCACGATAATGGTCACGCTCATGACTCCGATGATCACACCGAGCATCGTCAAGAAGCTCCGCATCTTGTTCTGCCGAAGCATGGACAGGGCGATTCGGAAGGATTCGATGAACAGCATTACTCGTCGGGACCCATCTGCATCATTCCCTTCCGCTCCGGCCCCTTATAGGCCGGTCGGACGAGCTTATCGCCTGCGGCCACACCCTCTATGACTTCGTATGAGGAGCCGGTTTCGGCACCTAACTTGACGTTCTTGCGGGTTGGCTTCCCGCCCGGTGTGGAAGCCGCAACCTCTACAAATGCCTGAGCTCCATCCTTTCCAACATAGTCCTTCGGAACGGTGATGACCTTGTCCCTGTGGAGGACGTTCACGGTGCAGCGCGCAGACATGCCGGACCGAAGCCTCTTGTCATTGGTATTCAGGCGAAGTTCGACTTCGTACTTCACCACCGCTTCCGTATTGGCCTGACCGGGTTCAGCGACTGTGCTGGTCGGAGCAATACGGAAGACCCGACCCTTAAAGCTCTCATTCGGGAGCGCATCCACGGTAATAGTCGCTTCCATGCCTTGCCGCATCTTTGCCACGTCGATTTCGTTCACGTTAAGCAAAACTCTAAGCGCGGTACGGTCCTCGATTCGGACAATGGGTGTTCCGGCCGAAAAGCCGCTTAAGCCGGTAGCAAGCTCCCCTTCTTTGAGCATCTTCTTGGTGACAACGCCGGTGATTGGAGACTTGATTTGAGTTTCCCTAAGTTGACGCTGGCTGTCTTTTAGAACGCTAGACAATTGAGCGACTGTCGCGAGGTTTTGGTCCCGAGACTTCTCCAGCACGTTCACGTCCTTGAGCGCGGCTCGAGCCTTCTGCACGTCGGCAATCGCCTGACGGTATTCCTCACGCTTGACGCGATCCTGGATGCTATTTGCGCGGGCTCGCTTTAAGGCAGCTTCGCTGGCCCGAATTCCCTCTTCCGCCTGCGCAACTTGCAGGGC
>JAFAFM010000288.1 GCA_023423495.1 Armatimonadota bacterium | reverse complement strand
GGTACAGGGTGAGCATATGAACCGTCGCCCTCGCTCCCCCGGGCGGGGTTCCGCCGGGCCATTCGGGAGCCCAGTCAGCAAAGCACCAAAAGTTACGGTCGACTGCTTCTTCGCTCAAACGATTGTAAGCGTTTGCGACGTCCAGCCCTTCGGAATCGATGGGATCGTCATCGCTCTCCTCGACCTCCCAAATGCGGTCGTACATTCGTTGGTCCTGGCGCATCAACACCCACCAAAGGCTGAATGGCGGGATGATTTGGGGTTGACGGTCCGGGTACCTACTTCGGGTCAACCCATTCGACATCCGTGACCAGCCCAGGGTTTCGACGGCGTTCCTCTGAAGTTGACGATCTTTGCCCAGGTAGTAACCGATTAGGGCTTGAATTCGAGTGTCCCCAACGTACTGGAGTTGCTCGTAATAAGGACAGTCGAAGTAGGTTTCCCCGGCGCACCTCTCTGCGGTCCTTACGGAGACATCCCAAATAGATTGAACCACGGGATCGCCGGCGTCGAAGGTGGACTCGACCGCTAAAGGGTAGCCAGTTTCCACCGCTACCATGTAGTGAAGAGTACAGGCAGCAGACGGCTCCAGAAGAACGTATCGGTAAGTCCGCCACCATAAGGGTTCGAAGGTGCATGGCCCATCTCCCAAAATGAACTTGTCCTGGTAGCCTCGGACCTTCCTGCCCTGGACTTCATTCCGGTTCTCAGCTCGGTCTTGATTTGGGTCATCGGCCCAAAGCCGCTCGGAGTAGGTCAGGGTGACTTCCGTGCCCGGCGGCCCTGATACTTTTAACCTTGGGTAAGCGGTCAGCAGCTCTCGATAGTCGAGCAGTATGGGGCAGCTGATTTCCAAGTCTTGATCTAATGGTTGAAAGTCCTCGTTGGAACTTGGATCATTTACGAATCTAGCTCGGAGGACGGGCTGTTCCGATCGGATCCGATATCGCATTGGCGGGATGGAGCGAGCGACCAGGTTCCACGGCGATGAGTAACCCTCACCCCGATCCATGGGCGGCGAAACGTCGTGCGGTTTCCTCCAGGCAAGCTTGCCAACCTGGGGCAAAAAGCAGTCGGCATGGATCCTCCCATCGATTACTTCGCCGGGCCCGACGTCGACATAGAACTCGCCGCCCATGGAATGCATCATTCCGAAATCCCAGCCGTCCATGCGGGCGACTTCCCATTGCCCCGGGGTGTTTAGAGATGATTTGGGATTGCCAAGGACGCTCATCACAAAGGCGGTCCGAGCGGAAACCTGAGCCATCGGCGCGAACCGTCCGAAATTCCAAACCAACACTACAACCTCGTTGTCGCCAGCCTCAAGGTATTCGGCAAGGTCGATCGTCTCGTAGAACCAATGGAGGATGTCCCCTCGTTGGGGTCCAAATGACGCCAAGCGCCCGTTTACAAGAAGTTTGTATCGGTTGTCGGCGCTCACCCGAACCAGCATTTCGGAAGGCGTTTCTTCGAGGTGGAAGTGATTGCGGAAGATGAACACTCCGAGTTCTTCACGAGGATCGTAGTCATAACCGATCCATCGGGCATTCCATTGCGAGGGCATGGAGCGATTTTACGCCGCGAAGGCTCGCCAGAAGAAATAGGCGGTCATTGCGATTCCATAAATCGCGATCACCCACCGCAGCTTTTCGGAATCCACGCGTTGCGACCATTTCGCGGCGTAGAAACCGCCCAAGAGAGACCCCGTGGTTAGAGCTAGAAATGGACCCCAGAGTACAAGTCCCTCGATCGCGAGAAGGGTTGACGCCACGAGGTTTATGATGAGGCCGAGCCAGTTCTTCACCGCGTTCAACTCATGGATATTGCCTTCCATGTAAAGCGCGAATGACCCGAGCATCATAATCCCCATTCCCGCCCCGAAATAACCGCCGTACGTGGAAACAAGAAACTGCACCAGAATTCCAACCCAAAGTGGAGTATGCCGATCATGCCGCTGAACTAGCTTCTTAATCTTGGGTTGGAGGATGAGGAGGGCGGTGGCGATCAGGATAAGGAAGGGAATGACCCGATCGAACAGCCTCGTGGTGGAAAGGGTGAGCAGCCACGCTCCGAGAATCGCTCCGAGGAAGGTAGGAATGGCTAGAAGTTTGAAGTAGCGCTTGGTTTTGTGAAGCAGATCTCGAAATCCCAAGGCCCCGGCCAAGGAACCGGGCCATAGCGAGGCCGAATTGGTTGCGTTTGCTTGGAGGCTGGGAATCTGGGCGCTGAGGGTCAGAAATGGAAAGGAGATCAGGGATCCGCCGCCAGCAACGGTATTGATGCCGCCCGCGACGGCACCGATGAGAACCATGCCAAGGTAAGTTTCGGTGCCGAAGGTCAGAGCTGCTCCAGCACGCTTGCCATCTCGATTGCCGCAAGCGCTGCTTCGCGCCCCTTGTTACCCAATTTGAGCCCTGCCCGGTCGAGGGCTTGTTCCTGGGTATCCGGAGTGAGAACGCCCCACGCGATCGGAATTCCCGACGAGAGCTGGAGGTTCATCAATGCCGATCCGACGTCTCCGGCGAGCATTTTTGCGTGTGGGGTTTGACCCTGAAGGATGCAGCCAAGAGCTATAACCGCGGCAGGCTTTTGGGCAATGGCATTCGCAACCGCAATCGGCAATTCCCAAGTCCCTGGCACATGGACGATATCGACATCCTGGGCGCCATAACGTTCCAACTCATTCAGTGCGCCATCCAACAGTTCCTTTGTAATGAGCTCATTCCACCGACTCACCACGACGACGAACTTCTTGCCGGAAGCGTCCATCCTGCCTTGAACCACGTTCACGCCCATGAGTATGGCTTACCCTCCGCCTTTGAGCGTCGCGATTGCTTCGTCCAACCCTTCCCACTTACCATCGAATCCAAGGAACTCCTGCACTAGCCGGCCGGATTTATCGAGCAACAGGATAGCCGGCGTCACCGCAACCTGCAAACGCTCAAGTTGGCTTCCGCTGGGGTCGAAGTAAGCGCCTGGTGCCAAGGTTCGGCTGGCCGCCGCGTCTTTGGAAGCGCTCACATAAAGAACCTTGGAATCCGGGATTCGTTTGAGGACGGCATCAAGCGACTTGATAAGCGCCTGGTTCGCGTGAAATCTTGGGTGAAGGACCACAACCAATGTGTTCTTACCGCTAGCGAGATTTCGCAGACTCTCACGACTGCCGGATGTGGTCGACTGCAGCGCAATGTTGGGTACGACCGTCCCCTTTTCCAACGCATAACTATGCTGCTCGAGGCGGTAGGGAGAAAACCCAGCCGGCAAGCGAGTGGAGAAAACTGAATCGGGGAACTTTGCAGGGGTGTATTTGCCGAGCGTGTGCTCTAGAGTGAACGTCCCCTGTGGTCCAACACTGTGCGTGTAGTACTTCAGCAAGCGACCCGCGGCGTCGACCCAAAACTTGTAAGTTGTCCTGGCCTGACCCTCTTGGAAGGTGCCCGATACCAAGTCAGTCTTGACGCCGTTAACTACTTGATTGGCGGTCGAAGTTAGCCGGATGCCGCCAGGCATCGAGTTCTTGGTTGTGCCCCGGACGACAATATGGGGCACAGAATAGGAGAGGAAATTTGCGATGTTGAATGCCGGAAGGTAGATGGTTCCGGAAGAGGGGTGCTTTGAATAGAACGTCGTCGAGTTGTCGACTTCTAGACCGCCGTTTTCATTGAGATTAAACCGTGGCTGCGTCGCGGCGAATTTGGCGG
>JAFAFM010000041.1 GCA_023423495.1 Armatimonadota bacterium | reverse complement strand
CCCTTCGACCACGATCCCGGTGCCTTTCACAACACAACTCAAAGGATCAGGTGCGATGTGCACGGGCATGAGCGTCTCGCGATGGATAAGCTCATCCAAGCCTCTTAGCAAGGCGCCACCACCGGCAAGCACGATTCCATGGTCCATGGCATCAGCCGCAAGCTCCGGTGGAGTCGCCTCCAGGGTCAGCTTGACGGCTTCCACAATGGAGTTGAGCGGTTCCTGGATCGCCATACGGACTTCTTCGCTCGAAATTGTCGCGCTTCGCGGCAGGCCGGTCACGAGGTCTCTTCCCTTGACTTGGATTTCAAGCTCGCTTTCCAGGGGAACCGCACTTCCAATTTCAATCTTTGTTTGTTCCGCCGTGCGGTCACCAATGTACAGGTTGTACGCACGCCGCACATAGCTTGCGATGGCCTCGTCCAACTCGTCCCCTGCGACGCGAATGGATCGCGAATGCACGATGCCACCTAGACTGATGACTGCAACCTCAGTCGTGCCGCCCCCAATATCGACGATCATCGAGCCACTCGGCTCATCCACGGGCATTCCCGCGCCAAATGCGGCCGCCATCGGTTCCTCGATCACGTAGGCCTGGCTTGCGCCTGCATTTTTGGAAGCTTCGATGACCGCCCGTCTTTCGACTTCGGTAACGCCGCTGGGAATTCCGACCACGACGGTCTTCCTTACCAAAAAACGGTTGCTGACCTTTCCGATAAAGTGCTGTAGCATCTTCTCGGTTTGGTCATAGTCCGCAATGACGCCGTCTTTGAGCGGCCGGGTCGCGACGATATTCGCGGGCGTTCGGCCCAGCATCCGCTTTGCTTCTTCGCCAACAGCAACGACTTTGCCATCATCGCGGTTAATCGCCACGACGCTAGGTTCTCTGAGAAGAACGCCTCTCCCACCAACATGGACCAAGGTGTTTGCTGTACCCAAGTCGATGCCGATATCACGGCCAAACCGGTTAAAGAAGCGGTGGAATGCATTCATGCGATAGTTACTCTTCATCGACGTTGATCTCTCCCGTATTCAATCGCTTCGCAAGTGTTTCTTGGGAGATCGCCGATAGAATAATCGCGGAATCCGTTGTAAAGATGACTGATTTGGTTCGCCGACCCTGAGTGGCATCGATGAGGTTGCCGGACTTACGTGTTGCTTGAATGAGCCGGCGCATCGGCGCCGACTCGCTGCTGACCATAGCAACGATCTTATCGGTCATCACGAAATTGTAGAACCCCACGTTGAGGACGGCAGGAGTGGGCATTAAGGAAACTCCTAGGGAACGGACTAACCTAAGAGTTTGACCTATTTACCAGGTTGAGCGCAAACAATTACCGGGCAGCCTGAGGAGGAGGAGCCATCATGGGCCCACCAAGATTGTCTCCCCGGCCACCAGCGCCTGCGGCAGACGGACCTGCGCCTGACGCGCCTCCACCCTGGTTGCTGGCGCTTGGCAGAGCATTTGCCATCACCACATCACCTTGGGGAAGGGCGGGAGGGGTTAGGATCACCACTTCCGGAGCCGGCTGTGCTACGGGCTCTCGCTTGGTGCCGAAGCAGACTCCGGCAATAATCAATGCGAGCACGATCGCAACGATCGAAATGATGAGGTCGTTTTGGTTCTTCATAGCCGTTTTCAGAGTGTAGACGCGGTCAGCGACATTAAATGTTACACCTAATGGCGGAAGTGTCGCACAGATGTGAACATCATTGCGATCCCCAATTGATCAGCTTTCGCGATCACGTCCTGGTCTTTTTTGCTTCCACCAGGCTGGACGATCGCGGCGATACCGGCGGCTGCCGCTGTTTCGACACTGTCCGGGAAGGGGAAGAAAGCGTCACTGGCCAGCACCGCGCCCTGGCTCTTTTCGCCGGCCTGATCCAGTGCCAAGCGCACCGACTGAACACGGTTCATTTGGCCTGCACCGACGCCAAGCAGGCGATCTGAGGTTCCCACCACAATGGCGTTCGACTTCACGTGTGGGATGACCGCCCACATGAACTTCAGCGCCGACAGTTCAAGGTCGGTCGGCTTCTTCTGCGTAACGCAGGTCCACTCCGGGTTTGGATCTTCATCCGTATCCTGGATGATTGCGCCGCCGCGAATTGACTTGATCGACAAGCTCGAGGCTTGAGGCGGCAGCGGTGTTGCCAGAAGTCGGACATCCTGCCCCCATCCAGATCGGTTCTTGAAAATATCAACAGCCGCTTCCGAGAACTCGGTCCCGATGACGACTTCCAAGAAGTTTCCCTTCTCCGTCATGGCCAATGCAGCACTCTCGTCGATGACTCCATGGAATGCGGCAATACCTCCGAAGGCCGAGATCGGATCGCTCTCACGCGCTTTTCGGTAACTGTCTCCAAGATCTTTTCCAATCGCCGCTCCGCAGGGGTTACCGTGCTTGATGATCGCGCAAGCTCCGGCGGGAAGGTCAGCCACCAATTCCCAGGCGCCATCGGCGTCATTCAGATTGTTGTAGCTAAGCTCCTTGCCCCAAAGTTGTCGAGCCTGAGCAATCCCCGGTTTTGCCAATGGATCCTGGTACAAAGCACCTGTTTGATGTGGATTCTCGCCGTACCGAAAGGGCAGCACGCGTCGCCAACCTACTGTCAAAGATTCAGAAAACTCCGGCTCACCCGCAGCCTCAGTCAGATAACGGGAAATCATCGAGTCATAGAACGCGGTATGCCGAAATGCCTTCGCGGCGAGGCTTCGCTTCAAGCTAAGATTTTCGGTGCTGACGGCTTCCAGAATGCGTCCGTAATCCGCCGGGTCGACGACTACGAAGACGTTCGCATGGTTCTTCGCAGCGGCACGAATCATTGCTGGCCCACCGATGTCGATCGATTCGACCGCCTCCTCGAAGCTGTGCTCACCCGTTACTGTCTTCTCAAACGCATACAGATTGACGCAGAGGACATCGATTGCCTCGATACCCGCTTCTGCCATCGCCGAGCGGTGGGCCTCCAGTCGCCGATCGCCCAGCAGGCCACCATGCACCATCGGGTGGAGCGTCTTCAGTCTTCCATCCATCATTTCCGGAAAGCCGGTGACTTCCGAAACATCCCGCACGGATAATCCCGTCTCGCGCAAAGCTTTGGCCGTGCCGCCTGTGCTAAGGAGTTCAAATCCCCGGTCGACGAGTCCCTGGGCAAACTCAACGACGCCCGTTTTGTCCGTCACCGAAAGTAACGCTCGCCTCAATTTCCATCTCCCGTCGTTCCGGTGGTTGATCCGGGAGGTGGCACGTCCGGGTCGATTGGGGGGATCACTGG
>JAFAFM010000274.1 GCA_023423495.1 Armatimonadota bacterium | reverse complement strand
GAATTCAACGCCGAGGTTATTTGGAAAGGTCCGCTGAAGGAAGACGACCGCGACAGCCAAATCAAGGTAGTGGAGGACTTCACAACCCAAGGCGTCGACGGCATTGTTTTGGCTCCGCTGGACGACACTGCCCTCCGCGTCCCGGTTCAGAACGCCCAGAAGTCCGGCATTCCCGTGGTCATCTTCGATTCCGATCTTAAGGACACGGAAGTTGTCAGCTTTGTGGCGACCGACAACGAAAAAGGCGGCCGAGCAGCAGGGGAAGAAATGATTCGACTCCTTGGCGGAAATGGGGAAGTCGTCATGCTTAGGTACCAAGAAGGATCAGCCAGCACCGCGAATCGCGAGCGCGGATTCCTGGAAGCGTTGAAGAACGCCCCCGGCATCAAAGTTGTGAGTGACAATCGTTATGCTGGTGCCACGGTTGAATCTGCCCTTATCGAGGCCGAAAATTTGTTGTCCTCCTTTAAGAATCCAGATGGATCCCTTAAGATTCATGGCATATATTGCCCCAACGAGAGTTCCACCGCCGGAATGTTGTTGGCCCTCCAGCAAAACAAGTGGGCGGGCAAAGTGAGGTTCATTGGCTTCGACGCTTCAGAGAAGCTGATTGCGGGCCTGAAGGCGGGTGAAATCCATGGATTGGTTGTTCAGAATCCAAAGCAAATGGGATACCAGGGCGTGAAGGCAGCCGTGGACTACATTCGCAAGAAGCCGGTTCTCGAACGGGTCGATACGGGCGCCACGCTGGTGACCGGCGACAACATGAACGAGCCCGCGATGCAAGAGCTGTTGGGAATCAAGAAGTAAGTGAATTGGCGCGGCCTCACCCAGATCTTGGGTTTGTTGGTTGCGCTGCTTTGCCTCTTCTTCGGATTTGCCTTCCTGCTCAGCCTTTATCACAAGGAAGGTTTTCTCTCCGTCCGGAACATCGAGACCATATTCCGCCAGTCCACTCCGGTGTGCATCGCGGCTCTGGGGATGACTCTCGTTATCATGTCGGCTGGTATCGACCTATCCATCGGCTCCCTCGTGGCATTCGTATCAGTCGCGGTGGCTTGGTGCCTTAACGCAAACTTCACGCCGCACGTGGCGATCCTTGGGGGCCTTGCATCCGGCCTCGCCTTTGGTCTTTTCAACGGACTCCTGGTAAGCCGTTTAAAGGTCGGACCCTTTATTGTCACGCTTGCCACAATGCTGGTCGCCCGGGGCGCCGCCAAGGGCTTGGCCAATGAGCAAAAGATCGACGCACCCCTTACCTGGATCAACGACCTTCTTTCCACTCTCGACAGCAATGAGAAGTGGCGGCTCTTCCCGAATGGGGTGTGGGTTATGGTAGTGCTGGCATTCCTTTCCCATTTCTTCCTCACGAAGACCCGATTTGGACGGTACGTGGTGGCTGTTGGATCCAATGAGCGCGCGGCGCTTTACAGCGGGATCTCCGTCGATCGCGTCAAGCTGGCGGTTTACGCATTAATGGGTCTGTTCGCTGGATTCGCCGGCATCATGATGTTCTCCCGGCTTTCAGTTGGAGATCCCACGACCGCGCAAGGATTCGAGCTGAGCGTCATTGCAGCGGTCGTGATTGGTGGAGCGTCCCTGTCGGGAGGAACAGGCTCCATCCTCGGCTCACTTTTGGGAGCGCTGATAATGGCCACCATCAACGCCGGCTGCTCTCAACTCGGCATGGCCAACTGGATTCAGGAAATGATTACCGGCGGAATCATTGTGATCTCGGTCCTCTTGGACCGGGTAAGGATCGGCCGGAAGCGCCTGGCTACGGCAAAGCTTTAGCCCGGGCCGCCACCAGCAGGTTGTACCAATCTTCACGCTCGAGTTCAACTTCGTCGGCACCGACCGCCTCCTGAATGTTCTCAGGGTTGGTCGATCCAACGATCGGAATGGTCTTGCTGGGATGCCGCATCACCCATGCTAAAGCCATCACGGGCCTGCTCACGCCGTACTTCCGGGCAATCTCATCCAGAGCAATCACAAGTTTGATTCGCTTCTCAGATTCATGGTTGTGCGGCGCATCGCCAGATCCCAACCATCCGCCGCCGAGAGGACTCCACGCGAGAGGAGTCATCTCCAATTGGAGGCACTGGTCGAGCGTCCCATCGTAGTAGCAGTCTAGGCGCCCCAAATGAATCTCCACCTGATTGACCACCAGCGGGAAATTCAAATACGATTGCAGAAGCGTGACGAACGATGGACTGAAGTTCGAAACTCCGCAGTATCGGACGGCTCCTTGCTCATGAAGCCTCATAAAAGCCTCCGCAACTTCCTCTGGATTCATCAACGGGTCTGGTCGGTGCAGCTGATAGATGTCGATGTAATCGGTCCCGAGGCGCTTTAGCGATTCGTGGCAGGACCACTCAATATGCGAGGCGGAAAAGTCGTATCGATGTGGAGAATCGGGATTGGGATCACCTGGAAAGCGAATGCCGCACTTGGTCGCAATCTGGATTTCCTGGCGCATGCTTGGAACTTCCCGCAACACCTCACCATGGATGGATTCGCACATTCCGCGGCAGTAAATATCGGCATGATCGAAGAGCGTATAGCCAGCTTCGTAGGCTGCGAGGATTGCCTTCTTGCCATGAGCTCGCTTCTCTTCATCGACTTCAGACGGATTCCAGGTACCGGCGACTCTCATACAGCCGTAGCTCAGTCGGGAGGCTTGGATGTCCGATTTTCCGATTCTTTGAAGCTTCATTCATTTATCTTGGCCCGTTCACCCTCCAAAACGCGACCAATCAACCGAAAACACCAATGGCGATGAATATTGGATCCTCAACCGGGGTCAACGCTGCGCTGGATGGGCTGGCAGGTGTTGAAGACAAGCGGGCGGCGTTGCAAGTTGCTCTGCTCAAGAAAGCGCTGGAGTCTCAGCAACAGCAAGCGGCCGAGCTGATGAAGCTGGTTGAGGGCAAAGGTCAACAGTTAGACATCCGCGTCTGAGTTTGTGTCGGAAGACTTTTCGCTTCGGGCCGATCCAAAGATCATAATCAATGCGTGGCCGCCCGCACGCCAATGCTCCAGCAATACTTCCAAGCCAAGGAAGAGCATCCCGGCGTCTTGCTCGCGATGCGTGTCGGAGACTTTTACGAGTTTTACGGGGAGGATGCGGTGACCGCCGCTCAAGCTCTGGAGATCACACTCACGGGCCGAGACGACGGCGGCGAGCGGATTGCCATGGCTGGCGTACCGTATCACTCGGTCGAGAAGTATCTCGCTCGTTTGCTTCAGAAAGGGATCAAGGTTGCAATCTGTGATCAACTCGAAGATCCCAAGGCCGCCAAAGGTTTAGTCAAGCGCGGGGTGACCCGTGTCATGACTCCAGGGACCGTGCTGGAGGATTCCATGCTGACCGCGGGCCAAAATAATTTCCTAGCCGCGATCTGCATTCAAGATGGAAAGGCCGGTATTGCCGTGCTGGAGCCATCGACCGGGGAATTCACGGTGACGGAGTTCCAAGGCCAGGATCTGCAGGAAAGGGTGCTTCAAGAGATTTCAAGAATTCAGCCTACAGAGCTCCTGGTCAACCGAGATGCCGAGGAATACGGAGAGATCGCTCGCACAACGCTCAACTCGACCGTGACCTCGTCCCCGACTTCCAACCTGGAGCGAGCGACTAGAACCCTTCTTTCCCAATTTGACGTTGCGAACCTGAGTGGGTTCGACTGCCACGACAAGCCGAGCGCCGTAATCGCGGCCTCGATGATTTTGGGTTATGCCCAGAAGAACCACCTTCCTCTGAGTCACGTGGACTCGCTCTCCACTTACTCGGTCGATAGCTTCATGCGCCTGGATTTGAGCACGCGCAGGTCCTTGGAACTCACCCAAAACATGGCGGACGGTCGAACCAAGTTCACTTTGTTTGATGTGCTCAAGTTCACCGTCACGTCGATGGGTGACCGGCTGCTGCGACGCTGGATCGAGCAGCCATTGCTGGACAAAACCGCCATCGTTTCAAGACTGGACGCCGTCGGCCGGCTCAAGGAGCACGCCATGATTCGGGGCGACATCCGTGAAGGTCTCAAGAAGCTATTCGACATCGAACGGCTGGTATCAAGGATCTCTACTGGGCTGGCCACCCCCCGAGACGTCGCCGCCCTTCGCACATCTCTTTTGGCCCTTCCCGGGCTGGCGGAGCCATTCCGCAAGGTGGGAGTTGGCAGGCTTCAAGAACTTCGAGAGATGACCGCGGACCACGGCGGTCTATGCGCCTTGGTCGATCGGGCGATCGTTTCTGAACCGCCGCATCTTTTGCGTGATGGCGGAGTGATCAAACCAGGTTACGACTTGGAGTTGGACAAGCTTCGCGAACTCGGTAAGGATGGAAAGTCTTACATCGCTCGCTTGGAGCAATCGGAACGAGAAGTCACCGGAATTTCGAACCTTAAAGTTGGATTCAACTCCGTTTTTGGATACTACTTGGAAGTTTCTAAATCCAATCTTGACAAGGTTCCGGCGAACTATATTCGGA
>JAFAFM010000262.1 GCA_023423495.1 Armatimonadota bacterium | reverse complement strand
GTACCAGGGCGACCACATGCCATTGAG
The DNA here is from genome assembly GCA_023423495.1 of Armatimonadota bacterium. Lineage (GTDB taxonomy): Bacteria > Armatimonadota > Fimbriimonadia > Fimbriimonadales > Fimbriimonadaceae > 55-13. The sequence goes on along the minus strand of JAFAFM010000262.1, from coordinate 3,033 downwards.
GTCAAATCCGCCGCTCCGAATCTTGCCTTCTTTGATTTCCGCGAAGGCCTTGTCGCCGTTCGGGATTGCAGAAATGCATCCGTCTGGTCTGGCTGTTTGGCAGGCTACCAATTCATCGATGATGTAATCGACCTTCGCTTTGTAGCGGGCGTCACCCGTTGCCGCGAACTGTTGAGAGCACGCGGTCAGGTAGTGGCCGAGGGTATGTCCGGCTAATCCTGTGTTCTCCCAGCCGCCATAAATCTCGGCTTTGGGAGTTAAGCCAGCATGCTTTCGGAAGCTATGCAAAAGCCGATCAGGCTCGACTTCAAGCAGGTAGTCGGCGCAAAGTTTTGCGGCGTGGGCGAAGGGTCCGCCCGTTACCTTGACCTCTGAAAGGGCGAAGGGTTGGGCAACGGGGGCGGGGGCAAGTTCCATGGCAAGCGCGAGGGCGGCGAAGACCACAGCTACTTGACCTCCCATTCGTAAATTCCCCCAGCCCAATTTGGCTGGAACTTAACTTCCAACCGAAGATGCTTGGTCTTCACGGGCTTGAACGTCACTTTGTTCTGGCGGTCCTTGGTGGTTCCAAATGCAGAAGTGGCTTCGACGGGTTTCCAAACTTCACCAACTCGGTACAAGAGCCGCCACGATTCGGGCACACGGCATTCCCCGCGACCCGTGTCGTCGAACCAGTAAACGGAAGACTCGCTTATGGTTGCCTCCTCTGCGAAGGTCAGCTCGACCCACTCCTCGGTTCCTTTCTTCGGCCACCAGTGGAAGAACGGTGCGGAATCATCGCGGGCGCTGGTGGGAATCGCGAGGTCGTTGATCGCTTTCGGGCCGTTGCCTCCGGACGTTCGGATCGTGCCCCTCGAAGCAATCGTTGGCTGAGGTGTGGGCCGGGCCACGGAATCGGAATTAGGAATCCAAACCATCATATCGCCCCGGCCGCGGTTCGCCCACGCGTAATAAGGGATGAGCGTCAGCTTAGTTTCACGACGTTCTATCGAGCCGTCGACTCGATAGGCAAGGGCGGTTGCCGACGTTTCTAACGTCGTTACGCCTTTCAAGAGGCTGGGTTGTGCCACGGCTCGGAACGTTGCCGAGTCGGGCAGGAGGATATTTCGAACGCCCGAAGGATTATCAGCCCATTCCGCGCAGTACATGATGGGTCCTCGTTGGACCGCGACCCGCCCGGCGTTGGCCTGGACATTTTTGTGGCTCAAAACACGTCGAGCTTCCATCGGAACCTGAAGCTCTACCGTATCTCCGGCCTTCCATGTACGGTCGATGGTGACGTAGCCTTTCTGGGCGGCAGCATTCACGGCCTTTCCGTTGACGAGAACTTTCACGGAATCGCGATTAGGCTGGGCGAATCGATAAAGGTCGGAAGGGACCGCTTCATTGGTGGCCCAACCTGGATTCCGAAGTTTCAGCGCCTTTGGAGTCGAGGTCTTGGGATTCACCCGGAGCTTGACATTGCCGCTCCAGGGGTAATCCGTTTCCTGAATCAGGGTGACGTCTGAGCGGGAGTTCAGCTTAACGTTGGCAGTTCCTGCACCATACAGGTTCACGTACAGATCCTTCCCGTCTTGAGCATAGAAGTAGCCGGGCACAGAAGCCAGAAAGCGTGTGATGTTTCCGGGACAGCAAGCCACACCGAACCAGGGACTGCGGGCGTGTTGGCCAACGGATTCCAAAGGATTCGGATAGAAGAAAGTCTTGCCGTCGAGGGCCACGCCGGAGATCAAACCGTTGTACAGCGTGCGTTCAAACACATCCATGTACTTGGCATCCTTGTGGACGAGGAACAGCCGGTAGTTCCAATAATCATTGCCGACTGCAGCGCAGGTCTCGCAGTAAGCGCTCATGTTTGGAAGCTGATATGGCCTGCCGAACGCTTCTCCTGCGCCAGTAGCCCCGATTCCACCCGTGATATAGAGCTTGGAGCCGACCACGTCATTCCAAATCCGGTCGATCGCGGCCAAGTAGGCTTTGTCCCCTGTCAAAGCGGCTACGTCCGCCATTCCCGAATACATGTAGGAGGCTCGGACGGCATGCCCGACAGCGGAGTCCTGCTCCAGGACGGGTTTGTGGGCCTGCCAATACTCTCCGCTTCCGCCCCGGCAATCGAGCAAAAACTTTGCTAGGTCGAGGTACTCCCGCTTGCCGGTGACGCGGTACATCTTCGCAAGACCCATCTCGGTGATTTGGTGCCCGGGCCATATTTTGGCTTTACCAGGACCGAAGGTTCGAACGAGCAGATCCGCCGCCTTCGTGGCCACATTCAGGAGGCTCTTCTTGCCGGTTGCTTGATAATGCGCGGTCGCAGCTTCGAATAGGTGGCCGAGGTTGTAGAGTTCGTGACTGTCATGCTGCTCTAGCTCCCATCGCTTTTTCCCGGCCCACGGGTGGGGCGCTTCGGGGGAGATGGTTCGGGTGGTGTACAGATAACCGTCAGCTTCTTGGGCGGCAGCGATCTTTGCGATGAGGGAGTCTAGGTAAGCATCCAGCTTGGGATCTGGCTTAACCGCCAACGCGTAAGACGCTCCCTCCAGCACCTTGTAGACGTCGGTGTCATCGAATGGATATCCGGGAGCTTTCTTATCGACCGGCTCGCCCCGTAAGGCTTTCGCGGCCCGCTCAAAAAGGGCTACTCGGCCAGTTTCTTCGCACTTTTCAAAGGCGAACGGAATGGTGACCGCCCGATTCGTTTCGATTCGGGGTGCCCAAAACTTATCGGTCAACTTAACGGCTGTAAAGGGAACGGGTTGGACCGGGTAGTCCTTGTTCCTTTGAAGCGTGAGTGTGGCAGCGAGTGCAAGGGAAAGGATCATGGTTACCTGGTTGGAATTCTTAGTATCGTCAATGAGTAAGGGGGGAAATCGTGTTTGAACTTCTGACCGGACAGCTTAATGGAACTTGTCTTCGGCATGATCCGGCTTGGATTCTCGAAAGTGTTTTCGTCGGTTGGCGAGGATGACGATAGAACGATCTGGCGGGCATTCTCCCCCAGACGAGTCGCTCCTTCGATCTGGACATCCATCTTTG
>JAFAFM010000247.1 GCA_023423495.1 Armatimonadota bacterium | reverse complement strand
GTGTATTCGTCCGTCCTGCTCTTCCTGCTTGCGGGAGTCTTGGCAGGGGCAAACATCCATTTCCAAAATCAGGACCGGGCCACGACTGTCGGCCCTGCCAATGCTGCTCAACGCCAATTCTTTGTGGAAGCGGTTGACCGGCCCGATGTGGCTGCCTTCTTCAAACGGCTTTCACACCCGCAAAAGCTTACGGCAGCGCAAAACCTGGGTCGCCATGACCATCCCGCAATGGTAAGGTTGGCCGTACTTTGGCTGAACGACTTTGATGCCGACGCACGGGCCGAGTTGGAAAAGGTTTTAGTCCATCACGCAAGGAAATATCCTAAAGAGCTTGCGGCCGAACTCAAAAGCAGCGGAGGATTTCAAAAGCTGGCCGTTTCTCGGGCCCTAGCGACTTCATTCGAAGCGAGCCTGCTTTTCGTGATCGAGCAGCTCGAAGTGCCCGAAGCTCGCGCCAACGCCTCCGAGTACCTGGCCCTTCAAGGTAGGCGCGTCGGCGAAGCAGTGGCGAAGAAGCTTAAATCCGAAACCAAGGAGACCAGGCTTGCAGCCGCCGACGTTTTGGGAAAGATCGGATTCTTGCCGGCAGCTGCGCCCCTTCGGGAGCTCTATAAAACTGCTGAGTCTGCGGACCGGCCCGCTATTCTTTCCGCGATCGCTAACATGGGTGACCCCGCAAGTGAGGAGATACTTACCCAAGTGTTGGCCGATCCCAAGAGTGCGGCAGGAGATCGGGCGACGGCAATTCTAGGCTTGGGTCGGATCAAAACTCCAACCTCCATCGCAGTCTTGTGGGAGAACGTGAAGTTCCCGACCCTTCGACCGAGGGCGATTGAAGCGCTCAGCTTAGCCGGAGATGGGAGCTTGCTACCATCCAAGCCAATGTCCGACTTGTTGGATGTAGCCAGCGGCATTCAGAGCCCAAAAGCCGACCGAATCATCGCGAAAGCTCTGGATGATCCCACACTTGCTGCCGAAGCGGCCGAGTTTGCCGAGGGACGCGCATCAGTCGTTCCCGACTTGGTACGCGCTCTGCACGGGCTGAACCCTGCTAACGATGGACGTGCTATCGAGCGGCTTGTGGCCTCGCTAAGCACAACCGATGCTGGCCGTCGAGCTTTGGACAATCCAGACTTGGCCGCGCGCTTCGGCGGGTTCATTCGGAGAGCGCGGCTCGAGCGGGCGCGTTAAGCTCCGTTTCTGCGGCGAGCTTCTTTTGCCCGATCGATCGCCGCCTGATCCAGGGCGCGCTCGAAGGAACGAAAACCCGCCAGTTCAAATCCGTGCTTGTGGGCAAGGTTGGTGATTTCATCCACCTGTTCGACGCTGACATCCTTACCCAATGTGAAATTCTCCACTCTTCCCTCTAAAGCAAGCATCATCGTCTCGCTCATGCAGGCATAGGCGGTTTTCTCCGGGAAACCAAACCGGAAGTTGAATTCGACCTCGCCCGGAACTTTGACCACGCCGCCCTCGATGACCAACACGTCGGGACGCTCTTTGGAAACCCGAGTACTGACATCCCTGGGTCGGGCGACGTCGCAAACCACTGCACCCGGTTTCAAATGCTCCGGCAAAATCAATTCTTTCCCAGCCGAGCTCACGGCGATAATCGCGTCAGCCTCGCCGATGTCCGCCACATTGGTTGTGGCGACCGCGTTCTCCAATTCATCCGCGAGCGCTTGGGTCCGGTCAAGGTCGCGGCCCACCAAGATCGTCTTCCCGAATGAGCGGCTTAGGACTTTGGCGCACGTGCGGCCGATGGATCCCGTCGCGCCGACCACCGCGAGGACTGCCTTAGATAAATCGACTTCCAAGCGCCGGCAGGCTTCCAGCGTCCCCTCGATGGCAGTGGCCACGGTATAGGAGTTTCCAGTTGTGACAGCCTTGATCTTGGTCAGCTTACTGACCGTAATGCCACCATCCCCGACCACACTCGTGAAGGCTCCAAGCCCGATAATGTCTGCTCCGAGGTCGGCGGCCAGATCGCCGCATTGGGCTATTTTTCGGTAGACCTCCTCGATCGGCAAGGTCTTGACCATTTGATTTGGAGTGAGCGGCAACCCGATAAACCAACCTTCTGTTTCGGCTCCGGTTGGACTCTTTATGCCCGTAATTTTGCTCATCAGCACCGGATCCTTTCGCCTGGCAAACTCCTCCACTACAAAGTCAGGCAGGAATTTGGCAATCGGATATTTGCGCGCAATGTCGCGTGCATTCAGTGGATGGATGATAAAAGCAAATCGGGTCAAATTGTTATATTCTCCAAACCTATCCTACAAGACGGAACTCCGAACCCAGCGGGCCGTGACTAGGTCGCAAGTTCTACCACGTTGGGCTGCCAGTCGAGCCGCTTCAAAATATCCAAGTAATCCTGCTCCCGCATTTCCTCTGGCCTTTTCCCGACCAGGGTAACGATGACACCTTCCATCACATTCGTCGCGAATGTTTCACCACCCATTAGCGGTGTGGTCGTGATGACCCTCCGGACTCCCGCAGTTCTCATCCACTCGAGATCAGCTTTGCGAACCGTTTGAGTAATCACCGTCTTGCCGGCAAGATCGTCGGTGGCGTAGCGCCGAATGTACAGTGTATCTCCGGCGATGACCGTCGCCTGTTTCCAGACTTGCGGGTGTTTCGGCTTGCGTTCATCTTGCTTTTCGCCCGTTGGATAAAACCACTTAAAAGGCAACTTGGTGATGATAGGCAGAATGCTCGAGCCAAGACGCCGCACGTTCTTGTACTTGTGAATGGGAAATGGCAGACCGATGCCGAAAAGGATGTCTCCATAAATGATTTTCCCGCCAAGTTTGTCCAGCGCCTGCGCCATGCCGAATCTGTCAACAGCGGACACGAGGAGAACGGTCTCGTTTTTAAAGTCGATCGTTCCGTCAGCTTGAAGGCGTTCGATCGTCGACCGCTCTAAGGTGTGTTTGAGACCACTTCCATCCACGATTGGTGTTTTTGTCGCGCGTGCCACCAGCTTAAGGATCTGCCGGAAGGCGTACCGCTTCTCCCCCACGACCACATATATGTCGGCGCCACCTACACCAAGGGCGTCCGCATGCCCATCGAGTTCGGCGAACATATCCCCAAAGCGTTTGAGGTCCCCATCCACCCCAATCCTTTCAATTCTGAAGGGCGTGCCAAGAATCTCGACGTCTTGCGCCTTGTTCCTTTTGCTTGAACCCAAGCTTATGGAAACAACTCGCTTCAATAGACCGCGATTACCTCGATTTCGACATCGACATTTTTAGGCAAGCCTGCTGCAGCAACGGTTGACCGTGCTGGCGGATTGGATTCGAAGTAGGAACCGTAAACTTCATTTACTGCGGCGAAGTGGTCCATGGAGCTTAGAAATATGGTCGTCTTGCACACGTTCGCTAGAGATAATCCAGCAGATTCCAGCAAGGCTTTGACGTTCTCCATGCACTGCTGCGCCTGGTTCTTGACGTCACCTCCCACGAATTCTCCACCCGGTGTGAGGGGTATCTGACCACTGCAAAAAAGAAACTTCCCTTCAGCGCGAATAGCTTGGCTGTAGGGGCCGATCGCGGCCGGGGCGGTCGAAGTAAAAACGGCTTCTCGAAGCATGCCGCAAGCATACCGGGAGGGTCATGTGCGAAAAGCGAAAAGGGCTCGGCATGACTGCCGAACCCTCAAGCCCAATTACTTTCGCGAATTACCGCTTCATGTTGATGAGATCCTGGAGCATCTCATCGACGGTGGTTACGACCTTGGTATTCGCCTGGAATCCGCGCTGAGTCACGATCAAGTCGGTGAACTCGTTACCGATGTCGATGTTCGACTGCTCCAGGAAGCCTGAGTTGATTGAACCTCGGCCACCAGTGCGCGGAGTTCCGACGACCGCAACGCCGGAGTTGTCTGTATTTCGCCACAGGTTGGACCCCATGCGCTCAAGACCGTTTGCGTTCGGGAAGATGGCCAAAGCGATTTGGCCGAGGGGTCGGGTCAAGCCGTTTGTATATAGGCCCGTGATCACGCCGTCCGTTCCAACCGAGAAGCTGGAAAGAGAACCAGGGGCGAAGCCATTCTGGTTGGACGCGTTGATCTGCATCTCCGCCGCCAATTGGCTAAGGCTGCCCAAATCCAAATCGATCGGGAATGCCGGAACACCCGTCAAAGCTGGCGGAGTAACCGTGATCGATGCTGGTGAACCGCTGAGCAACTGACCATTTGATGGGTCGAAGGTCAAGCTGCCGTTGCCAGTGATGGTGTCGCCATTGGCTCCGACTACCGACCAGTCCCACTGGTTCGGAGTTGCGGACTCCGTGAGCGTGAGGGTGAGGTCGTGCTGACCACCGAGGGAGTCATAGACGCGAACGATCGCTTGCGTGGATTGAGTACCTGCCTGGCTGAAAACTCGAGAATCCAGGTTTCCGGCCCAAGTAATGTTGGTGGTTTGCTGAACGGCGGTTCGCGCGCCGATGGGAATCGTAAGACGAGAGTTGGGACCTACTGGCTGGTTGGTATCGATAGTGCCAGTTGCCGGATCAGCGAGCCAACCCGTCATGCGCTCACCTGTTGCACGGTGAACCAGGTCGCCATTGGCATCCAGGTCGAAAGCGCCGTCTCGGCTGTAGGCAACTCGCTCTCCGTTGCTAACCATGAAGAACCCGTTGCCCTGGATGGAAAAGTCTGTCGGGCGATTGGTCGCGTTCAGCGAGCCCTGCTCGTTGTTCACGTCGGTTCCGGCAATGAGAACACCGAGTCCGAACTGGATAGCGTTCGTACCGCCGAGGTCGTCAGTTGGCCGACCAGCTCCACGAAGGGTCTGGGCGATCATATCCTGGAACGTGACGCGAGAGCCTTTATAAGCCGTCGTGTTGACGTTGGCCAAGTTGTTGCCGATAACATTCATGCGCGTTTGTTGCGCTTTGATGCTGGCGACGCCAGCGAGTAATGCTTGTAGCATGTTCTATCCTTCCTGTCTCTTGTTTTTCGGTGGAAGGCGCCAATGCCGCTTCTGGACTCTGGCGAACACTCGGAGATTTCTCCGATCCTGCTCTTTTCCTTCCGGTTGTTAGTCGTAAAACTCGTCGCGGCTTGGAGTTTTGAAACTCCAAACTCCCCTGCGAAACTGACCTAGACGATCACCGCACTGTCGATATTCGTGAATACGTTCTCCTTCAGGTGTTGCTTATCCACCGCGGTAATCACAGTGCGATTTTTGATGCTCACCACCAGGGCGGCATCGTCGATGAACACGAGGGATTCCTTGGAACCCTTGGCAGCCGCACGCTCGACCCCCTCCAACACGCGGTTCCATTCCGCCTGCCCGAGTTCGATGTTTCGGCTTTGCAGCCGAGTTTGGGCGTGACCGCTTACTTTCAGTCGATCCTGCAAGATCGCAGCGAAGTCGTTGCCGACCGCGCCAGTACGACCCGGCGCCTGAGGCTGGACCTTCGGAGTCTGCCCAATCAGCAGATCGTTGATTCGGCTGTTTTGAATCCGGTTGTCCAACTTAGTTGCCCTCTCGGATCTGTTGAATCGAGGAAGCCTTCACGTCGACAATGCCGCCGTTTGCCTCTCGAACGCCGATGTATTGCTCGCCATTGCGAACCGTCAACTGGACTACCTTGCCGATCACGATCTCCGTCAAACCGGAAGATGTGTCGGTCATCGGCCGAACAGCGGTGACTTCCTTGCCCATAAGAGCAGCGGCTTGGCTGACTCCGAGCGACTTATTGATCTGTTCCATGCCCTGCACCTGACCAAGCTGCGCCATCTGCGCAAAGAAGTCGCGGTCGTTCATGGGTTCCAGGGGGTTTTGATTCTCCATCTGCACTGCCAGCAGCCGAAGGAATTGATTCATGTCCAAGCCCGATTTGGGTTGGGCTGGCTTATTACCCCAGTACTGATCTGCGCTGATGTTTCCTACATCCATATGCTTGCTCCTTAGATAGCTAGGTCGACGCCCTCTCCGCGTCTCACCCAAGCCCGAAGATTGCTCTTGGGCTGTCCGAAGTGGCTATCCGCATGGTCAGGGTGGCCCTGCGAATCATTAGAGGATCGGCTTTGCGATTGGCCATGTTGGCCAGCAAATCGTTGTGAGTCGGAAGTGTTGCCTCCGGAATTTTGTGAACTGACGGCTACCGCCTGCAGGTGGAATCCGCGGCTGTCCATAGCCTCCACCAATCGACCGTGGTTCGTTTCAAGGGCTTGTCGGACGCGGTCGTCGCTGGCTTTCAGTTCAGCTTCGACAATCCGACCGATGGACTTGACAACCACCGTTATTGAACCCAGGTCTTCGGGGTGGAGGTGAATCTCTACTCCATTCTTGGGTCGTGCCGCCGCCAACATGTGGAGTCGGTCTGCAACTTGCTTGACGACCAAGTCGACTTCGCGGGGCGCCAGAACTTTCGGCTTTTCGACAGTGGAGATTTCGACGCAATTCTCGACTTGGATAACGGCTCTATCG
>JAFAFM010000162.1 GCA_023423495.1 Armatimonadota bacterium | reverse complement strand
GTAATGAAGCCAGCATCCATGCCCTGAGTGATTACCTGGAAGACCGTTTGAGTGCCGCCGCTGGACACACGAACATATCGGCGACTGGAGTCAGCGTAACCGGAAACCCAGACATCGCCGATTCGGTCCACGTACGGAGCAAACGCAACGTCATCCAGTTGACCTCCGATGTAGGTACCAAAAAGCACGTCCTCGGCGGTTGAGTTCAGGATCGTCAAGAAGCCGTCCGTTGCCGGAAGGTCTTGAGGACCAGGGAATGTATTCGCTGCGCGAATTGGATCGCGAGTGAAGATCGTTCCAGACGTGGACGAGGCAACCGTGTTCGGATCTCCTGGAGGTTGCGGGAAGGTGATGTTTGCATCAACCACACCCGTAACGAATGCGAATCCTCGCTGGTTAACAGCGATACCCGTCGGAGCCACCGGACCCGTTGTTCTCAGGTTCGTGCTGTACACCAATTGAGAACCGTCGGTGCTGATCTTCGTGACGAAGACGTTGGGATTGATCGTGAACGTTTGGCCAAAGGTACCGTTCGTTCGTGGGAAGTCTGCGGAAGCCGCGATACCTGTCAGGTAAGCATTGCCTCCCTCATCAACAGCAATCGAACTGCCGATATCGGTATTCGCACCACCAAGAAGTCCTGAGTAGATCAGGGCGCCAACGTCGCTGAACTTGGCAACATAAACGTCCACGTTTCGGAGTAATCGGCCCGCCGGGAATATATTCGCAGTGGTCGGATATCCGGGTGATGGAGCTGTTGCCGTATCCTGGTTCCCGCTGAATTGAACGGTTCCGGTAATGAGAATGTTGTCGACTTGATCGACGGCGACCGACGAACCTGTAATCGAGGTTGTGGAGTCAGTGTTTACACCAGTAACGCCGCCAGCCAAGCTGGGGATCGTGCTGCCTGGGAGCCCCGAAGTTTGAGGAGCCGTGCCACCGTGGAACAGCGCCCATACAATACCGGTCGCATCCGGGTTTAGCCGACCAATCCAAGCCGATGAGGCAGCTGGAGGTGCGCCGGTGCCAGGCATTGCCGCACTAGCGTGGCCAGAAAGAACGAGGTCGCCCGAGAGTGGCGCCACTGAGAAACCAGTCAACTGCTCGGTTCCACCCGACCCACCGTAATAAGTGGAGTAGGAGTGAGCAAGCACCGTAATGGCATCATGCGTAAAGCTGATGAGGAACGGATCGCTCGCGCCATTTCGGCTTGCCTGCAGCGAGCTGCCATTAATTCCTGGAAAGTCCGTCGAAGTCGTAACTCCCGCAATCCAAACGCGCGAACCGTTTGGACTTAGCGAAATGAACTTGCCGGTTTCTCGTCCCGTGCCGCCAATGAATGCCGAGTATTCGTGCACATAAGCGTCGCCGCGAAGCTTGGCCAGGAACGTGTCCGATGCGCCAGTGATGTTGACGCTAAATGGTCCGAACAAGATGGGAAAGTCGGATGCTTGGGTGGCGCCTGTGAAGTAAATGCCAGCGTCGGCGTCTGAAGCGACTGCTCTTACCTCATCGATACCTCCGTCACCGCCGTAATAAGTGCCGTATACGATCGGGTCGATGATCAACGGAAGCGAAGCGTCGTAGTTGCCGACTTCGAACTTGACATCGTTGTTGCTGGCCTTCACAAACTTGGCCGAAACCTTAACTTTCTTACCGGCTTTAATTTGATAAGCGAAGAGATCTCTGTGTTCAAGTCCGCCTTCTTTCGTTCCAAGAACCAACTTGCCTTCAGAAACCTTAACGCTGTCGGCGCCTTTGAATCTCAAAGCAATCTGGTCCACATCGGAACCGGGGGCAGCGATGAGGTCGTAGCGCGGCCGACCCTCGTCGTTATAGACGCGAAGGTCGATGCCTCGATAAACGGAGGTGAGTTTAACTTCCTCAAAGCTCCGCACGGTGCTTGTACCCGTGGGCTTGATGAACTGCGTCACCGTCGGGGTCTTCTTGGCACCCTTTGCAGTGAGAGCCTTGCCCCCGACGAAGGACATGTCGACAACCTGACCCTTTTTGAAGCGCTCGCCGTTCTTCTCAAAGACCGAATAGTATTCCGTCCTCAAGCCCTTGTCTGTAACCCAGAGGTTCATATTCTGGGATCGAGCAAGGAAGCGGGCATCTTTATGCCATTGGCCGCCATTCTCCAAAAATGCAGCGGATGAACTCTTCAGTCGCTCGCTTAGTCCGCGGTTCGACTTCGGCTCGGATTGTTTAACCGCGTTGCCGTCCGAGGAACCGGTCGCGAGGGGAAGCCAACCAATGTTAGCTCCCGCCGTTGAGACGGCAGCGATCGCGGTAAGCAATGCCACGCACCTCGTTCTAAAACCAAAACTACAAATCACAGACGCATACACCTCATTTACGAGTATCAGGCCATCGAGCCCAAGCCAGCGAATTACTCCCCAACTGACATGGACCCTGCGGGCATTTTAACCCAGTTCGATCACAATACACCACTAATCATATCAAAGTCGAACAGGTTTGAAAACCCACGCAATATTCCGCAAGGGAACCTCACTTTGACCGTAGACGCGAAAAGGCGCAACGATCGTTCTTCAAGAATGACGTTGCGGTTGCCCTATACGGAGCAACGACCTCAAAATAGCTGACTTAGCATTCCTGTACTGTTGCCAAGCGTCTCGATTCGGACGCCCATGCTATCCAACATCGAAAGGTACAGATTGTTCAGCGGCGTATGGTTGGGATACACCATATGTTTCCCGGGTTTGAAGGAGCCTCCGCCCTTTCCGGCGAGGAGAATTGGCAGGTCGTCGTGATTGTGGCGATCTCCATCACTGATGCCTGCTCCGAATAGGATCAGGCTGTTATCCAACAGGTTTGAGTTTCCTTCCTTGGTCTCTTTGAGGCGTCGCAGGACATAAGCGAGCTGCTCGGTCTGAAAGAGGTCGATCTTCCGCTTTCGCTCAAGCTTGTTGGGATCTTTACCGTGGTGCGACATGTCGTGATGGCCTTCCGGCACGCCAATGAAGCCGAAACTTCGATTGCTCCCATCGTTTGCGAACATGAAGGTGCAGATGCGCGTGAGGTCAGCTTGAAAAGCCAAGACCATCATATCGCCCATCAGACGGATATGCTCACCGTAGTTGGGTGGAATGCCGGTCGGCTTTTGGGCTGAAGCCAGCGCCATATCCTTGCCCAGCTTCTCCATCTTGACGATCCGCTCCTCGATTTCACGAACACCTTGGAAATACTCGTCGAGCTTGTTTTGGTCTCGCTTGCCGAGCCGAGCTTTAAGCCGGCTGGCATCCTCCATCACCATGTCGAGAATGCTTTGGTTGAATAGGTCACGCCGAGCTTGAGATTGAGCTTCGCCGGATTTATCGCCGCTGCCAAACAGCCTCTCAAAGACCAGCCTCGGGTTGACCTCTTTGGCCACTGGAGTCGATTCGGAGCGCCAAGAAATATTCGACGAATACGCGCAGCTATAACCAGAATCGCAATCTCCCGCCATCGCACCCCGTTCACATCCGATCTCAAGCGATGCAAAGGGAGTTCTGGCCCCAAGCTTCTGCGCCGCCACCTGATCAACGGAAATGCCGTTCTTTATGTCTGACCCAGAAGTTTTCTTGGGGTGGACTCCGGTAAGCCAACAAGCGGTGGAGCGTGCGTGATCGCCAGGCCCGTCACCGAGGGCGGCGGCATTGTCCTGACTCAGGCCAGTCAAGACCGAAATGTCATTCCGCAGGTCTTTTAGCGGCTCCAACAGGCTTGGCAATTCGAACCCAGCTCCAGTGGACTTTGGAGTCCAATGTTCCATGC
>JAFAFM010000113.1 GCA_023423495.1 Armatimonadota bacterium | reverse complement strand
GTTAAGGATTCTGCAAATCATTTCGAGTTCTGCGACATCTGGTGCCGAGCGCCATGTCCTCCACCTCTCCCGGAAACTCCAAGAGCACGGGCACTTTGTGAAGGTGGTCTGCCCTTCCAAGGGGTGGCTACCAACCGTCTTGGAAGACTCCCAAATCCCATTCAAAATTTCGAACATGAAGGGTACGGGTTGGTACCGCACGATGCTGTACCTGATGCACCAGGCGCGCAAGCACAAAGTGGACGTGATTCACACGCACTTGACCCGCTCGGCATACATTGGCCATGCGGCAAGCATGCTATCCCGAACGCCAGTCGTGACCAGCGTTCACATTGCGAACAACGACCAGATTTACAAGCGACTTGCCCGAGGCACGAATCGCCTTGTCGCAGTATCCAACTTCGTTCGCGGCATGCTTCATGGCAAGGGCGTTCCGGAGAAGTTTGTCGACACGGTTTACAACGGTACAGACTTCGTAGACTTTGCGCCTTCCGACCGCAGCAGCGTCTTAGATGAATTCCAAATTCCCAGTAGCCGCCGATTGATTGGTTTGGTCGGTAGGGTTTGCAAGGAAAAGGGACACCTCGAAATGGTGGAGGCCATGAAGGACGTCCGGAAGGAGCACCCAGAAGCCCACATGGTGTTCGTCGGTCGGGTGGAGGAACCCTTCGCGGCAGAGTTCGATGACGCCATTAAGTCGGCTGGAATCGAGGACCGCGTGACCTTGACGGGTATTCGGCACGACGTGCCACGCCTATTGGATTCCTTCACCATGAGCACGATGCCATCCCATATCGAGACCTTTGGCATTGCAGCATTGGAAGCAATGGCACGAAGCAAAGCCGTGGTTGCAACTCGGGTTGGCGGTTTGCCAGAGGTTGTCCGCCACGGAAAAACGGGAATCTTGGTGGACCTACGGCCGGACGAGATTGCCGAGGCGGTCAGCTATTTATTGGCGAACGACGACGTGCGCGAAGAGATGGGCGCGAACGGTCGAAAGCTTGTAGAGCAGAAGTTTACGATTGGGGAAATGGTCCGGCAATTCGAGTCGGTCTACAACAAAGCTGCCGGTCGAGCATAGGAAAGCTGGCGCCGTACCCAAGTGGCCAAGGGAAGAGACTGCAAATCTCTCATTCAGCAGTTCGAATCTGCTCGGCGCCTCCACTTTTATTTGAATGTGGCAATGGTGACGCCGGCCCCACCTTCGCCCGGCTCGCCTTCTCTGTAGGATTTGACACTCTTATTGCGCTGCAGAGCCTGGCGAGTTAGCTGCCGCAGGATTCCCTCCCCCTTGCCGTGAACGATGCGAACGTTCGGCAACCCGGCCAAGACAGCATCGTCCAAGAATCGCTCTAGTTCTTCCAAGGCATCTTCCGCGCGGGTTCCGCGAAGGTGGATTTCGGTGGTTGCGGTCTGGGCACGTTGCAACCCAATGTTCTCCTTCGGCTTGACCTTCGTGCGCTCTCGCTCCGCGGGAATCAATTGCGAAACCAAGACCGTCATCTTCAACGGCCCGATCTGCACTTGCGCTTTGTTATCTTTGGGATCAGCGAGCAGGATGCCGGTTTGTGGATATCCTTCCAGCCGCACAGAGTCCCCAGTTCGAAAGGCAACCACCTTCCGAACCGGCTCTTTCTTGGCCCCTTTGGCGAAATCTTTGGCGACCTCCGATCCTGTTTCCTGCAAAGCCTTCAAGTTCTGGCGAGCTTCCTCAAGACCTTTGCCGGAACCTTGACGCTTAAGATCTTCAAAAATTTCGGCCGCCTCTAGCCTTATGTCGCGTAGGGCTTCCTCAATGCGTGCCTGAGCCTTCTGATTGGCCGTGCGCCGAATCTCCTCCGCCTCCGACAGCTTCTGCTGAGCCAGTTCCTCCCGCTTCTTCAACTCGGCAGATCGACGATCCGCTTCCCCCTGTGCGACCCTCGCCCGTTTCTGGGCGATTTCCAGTTGGTCTAGCATTGCCGCGACGTCTTGCTGTTGGCTCCCAAGCCCTTCTTTCGCTGAATCGATGACGTTGCGTGGGATCCCGTAACGTTCCGCGATCTTAAGCGCATGGCTAGCGCCGGGTGCTCCCATCAGGAGGCGGTAGGTAGGCTTCAAAGACTTGGAGTCAAACTCCATTGCGGCATTGGTGAAGCCATCGGTGGAGTACGCAAACGCCTTAAGTTCTCCATAGTGGGTACTCGCAAGAATCGTCGCCCCCGTGGACTGCATTTCAAGCAAGATGGCCCGCGCTAAAGCGGCACCTTCCGCCGGATCGGTTCCTGCACCCACTTCATCCAATAGAATCAGCGCGCCCGGCTTGAGATCTTTGAGCGCTTCCGAAATGTTCTTGAGGTGACCACTGAAAGTGGACAGGGACTGTTGGATACTTTGCTCGTCACCGATGTCGGCCCAAAGCTGAGAGAAGGGACCAAATCGAGTATCCGTCGCGGGCACGAACATTCCCGATTGCAGCATCGCGACGAACAGGCCCACAGTTTTGATCGCCACCGTCTTTCCGCCCGTGTTGGGCCCGGTAATGAGCAAGCTGCCATGTTGGCCGCCAATTGCAATATCCAGAGGTACGGCAACATCTGCATCGAGCAATGGGTGACGCCCGCGTTGTACTTTCAGGCTATGAGGGTCCCCGCGTTGCGGGGCAACCGCTTTCATTTCGAACGCCAGCCGAGCCTTGGCCAAGACCAAATCGAGCTCGGATGTGCGCTCAATCGCATGCGAAACTTCCGCAGCTACTCCGGCGACCTTTCCGCTCAAACTGCTTAAGACCTTCAAAACCTCTTCGCGCTCGGCCGCTTCTGCAGCCCGGAGCTGGTTGCCAAGCTGAAGCACATCTTCGGGCTCCAGATACAGCGTCTGTCCGCTTCCACTGGTGTCGTGGACGATCCCGCGTATCTTTCCTTTGTTTTCAGCCTTTAGAGGAATGACATATCGCCCATCGCGAATGGTGTAGATGGGGTCGGAAAGGAATTCGCGCCGACTCCCGCTCGTGTAGGCTTGGATTGCCTCCAAGATCTTGGACGTGAGGCTTCGCTTTTTCTGCCGGATGCCGGCCAGCGGCACACTCGCGCTTTCTCGGACCTCACCATTGTGGTCGAGAGCCTCGAAGATGGATTGTTCCAACCGGGCATGCTCGGGAATGAACTCGGCATAACTCCATAGCTTGGAATAGTCCTGCCGGACTGGCAGCAAAAGCGCTTTTAAGCTGCGCATCGCCGACATCGCGTCCGCAATCATAAATAGCTCTTCCCCGTTGCCCGTGCCTCCCTTCTGAATTCGTTGCAATGGCTGCCGCAAGTCTCGCACGGGCCCCAACGACCCTACGGAGTGCTTGGAAATAAGCTCGTACGCTTCCTTTGTTTCAGCCAGGAGTGCATCGACGACTTTCGGGTCGAGCGAGGGGAGAAGGTCAGACGCCAGAAACCCTGCGATAGGAGTCTCGCAATGATTCGCCAACCGATCGAGGATCGCCGGATATTCCAGGACACGCAGTGCATGCGTCACAGCACCATTTTGTCCCTTGGACGCGCTTTCCATGCAGGACGGCCCTCCGCACGAGCAACGTAAGAGGCAACGAATCCTCGGAACGCACGAATGAACGGCCGTGCACAGAACGTAAACTGTAACTATGCTTGCCGCACTCGTCGCCGTGGTTTTGGCTGCTCCGGCCGGAACAATTGAACTCACCCCAACCGACGACATTTGGGTTTATCCGCATGCCAGCGATCCTCAGAAAGATGGTTATTTGCGCGTTTGGGGAGTGGATGGCTCTGCCGTGGCTTCCGACCCGCAGATGGCGGACGAGTACAGCTACAGCTACTTGAAGTTCAACGTCTCCAAAGTGCCGAAAGATGCCAAGGTGCGTTCAGTGAAGCTCCTCCTTACCCACACCCCGGACCCAGCTTGGGCAGCCGCCGACTCCAAGGCGGCCCCTCTAGAGGCAAGGCTATTGGCAAAAGATTTCTCCGAGAAGCAATGGGAGTTTGGCTCGGCAAAGACCATTTATCCCGCCGCCGCCAAGGAAGCAATTCTGGGAACGGCATACGCCGGCAAATTGGAAGCGGGAAAGCCAACTGTTTTCGAAATGGATTTGACCAAGGCTTCTTCAAAACTGCTTGGCAAGTCTGATGATTTGCTTATCGCGTTGACCTCCGCCCTCAATCCATCGGCCATCGGAAATCGCGCCGTGTACAAGTTCTATTCAAAGGATTACGACAAGGCCGAGTACCGCCCGAAGCTTGTAGTCGAGACTGACTAGGAGCCTTAGCGGATCGTCTGATCTCGAAAGGCGTCGTGGATGGCAAGCACGATCGCTCTAACATTTTTGAGCTCTGGCCAATCGCCGGTCTGGGTCTGCGGGTTATCGTACATGTAGGTGCGATAAAAGCCGGGTGTGACGTACTCCACAACATAACAGACCCCATCTCGAACAGGGTCTTTCTTGCCTGGCAACGCCTCAAAATCCGGTAGGGTGGTGATTTTCTGTTTTGTGAGGTCGGCCCAAAACTTATCCCAACCTTGCTTTGGCGGCTTGAACTCCATGAGGTACTTCTTGGACTTCCAATCAGACTTGCTTTCAAGCGCCGGTTGAATCCACCAGCCGCGCCACTGCCCATTCTCTCGCCTCAACCGGTAACCTTCCAGGTACGTCACGCCGAACCCTTCCCAGATTCGCACTTCCAAGACGCCGTCGGGCAGCCGCTTTTTTTGGAGGTCGGGAAGGTTGCTTAAGAACGTCCGACCTCGGATCGATTGCAAGTCCGTGGTAGTCCCGAAGAAAAGGTCTGGCCAAGTCGCTTTGGGAATCTCCAGAGCAACCTGTTGGCCAATGGCAGCCACCGCAAGAGTAACAGCAAGCGTCATCTTAGGTTATTGACGTTGCGCCCAGATTTGAGTTACCTTGCATCAGAACTCAATAATCCTCCGGGCAAATTCGAAAAAGATGATGAGCCCGGTCGCATCACAGAAGGTCGTAATAAACGGTGCGCTCATGACCGCCGGGTCGATATTCAGCCTCTTGGCAGCCAACGGCAGGATGCTGCCGACGGTGGTGGCCCAGAGGATGATTGCCGGCAGTGCCAAGCCAACAATGAGCGAGATCTGAGCGCCACTTCCCCACATCAGCGCCCTGGCATAACCGATCAGTCCCAAAATGAGTCCGATCGTCAAAGCGACGATAAACTCTCGCCGGAGAACCAGCCATGCGTCACGGATCGTAACTTCGCCAATTGCCAATGCACGCGTGATCGTCGTCGTAACCTGTGAACCCGAATTCCCGCCTGCGCCAATTAGCAGAGGAATGAAGATCATCAATTGCGCCAAAACGGTCGCTCCGCCACTTTGTGCTTGACCCGTGTAGTGCCGGAGAACGGCTCCGGTAAAGAACTCCGCTACAAAGAGGACCAGCAGCCATGGCAAGCGCCGTTGGACAAGCTTCATCGGCTTGAGGGAAAGGTAGGCTTCGGCGTCGCCCGAGACGCCGCCAAGCTTGAGGACATCCTCCGTATCCTCTTCACGGATAACCGTCTGCGCATCATCACCGGTAAAAATACCGACCATGCGGCCACGCCGGTCCAGCACGGGCAGTGCGTAAAAACCATAACGGGACATTCGCCGCGCCGCTTCTTCCGCGGGTTCGTAGGCGTCCGCAGTTACAGGCTCGGTGTTCATCAAGTCCCCGGCCCTTTGGTCGGGAAGAGCTCGGATGGCGCGCCTCAGACTGAACACGCCAAGCAGATGCTGGCGCTCATCTAAGACGTAAATGTCATTTACGGTCTCGTACTTTTCCTCGCTGGATAGCCGGATGTCCTTGAGGACTTCCGCCATCGTGGTTTCGGGAGCGACTTCAAAGAACTGCTCCGTCATCATCCGGCCGACAGCATCTTCGGGATAGTCCATGAGACGCCGGATCTCTTCGGCATCCTCGGCTGGAATGATCTCCAACAAAGCCGCAAAGCGCTCTGCCCCGACTTCCTCACGGAAATCGAGTGCATCGTCCATGGGCAAAACGTCGAGATAATGCGCGAGCGTGGAATCAGGGAGTTCGCGACTGAAGTCCCGGGCGGTCTCGGTAGGAAGCTCGATAAGGACGTCGGCGGCTTGATCGGGTTCTAAGCCACGCAAGATGACAAGGCCGTCCGGCAGGTCCAGGCGCACCAGGGCATCCGCGAGATCTTCGGGCCTTTCATCCGAAAGCTGTTCGCGGATCGCGCTGGGATTGTTTGCTCGGGCAAGCGTTTCAAGCTGCTCGATGAAAGTCAGTTCATCGGTACGCATGGCGGTCTTCCTTGTTTGTGCCAGAGCGCGTGATTCAGGGACTCTGACTTCTTGCACCGCCACACATCGTTATGCGACGGCCCCTTAACGTTCGGGAATGTCCATTTGTGTCGGGCAACAACATTCAAGTTGCGCCCACATATAGTATGTCATCAAACGTCGAAGAAAGTAAACCCGTGACGTTCAGTGCCTATTTGTCTGCTGTGAACTGTCAGAAATCTCACGCAATCGCTTAGAATCTCCATGAATCCCATGTTTTCCGTCCTTTTCAATCCAGGCGGTATTCTTGGCCTTCCGTGCTTGAAGCCTTTCGCAACCACCTTGAATCGACCGGTTTGATTCCCCCTGGAGTCCGGGTTTTTGTTGGGTACAGCGGAGGCGCCGACTCCACTTGTCTCCTCCACCTCTTGCACTTGGCTGGAGTCGAGGTCGTTGCTGGGCACCTGCACCATGGGCAGCGCAACGAGGCCGACGATGAGCTTCTCAAATGCCAAGCATTTTGTGAGGAACTCAATATCCCGTTTGCCAGCGGCAAAGCAGACGTGCCGAGGATGTCTTCCGATCTGAAAATAGGTTTGGAGGAGGCAGGGCGAAGGGCACGCTACGAGTTTTTCCACCAAGCGGCATTCCGATTGGAATGCCCTCTGATCGCCACTGCCCATACCAAGTCGGACCACGTAGAGACGATCCTGCTGCACATCGCCCGCGGATCGGGGCTATCCGGTTTATCGGGTATTCCCCAGCGAAGGGGAGATATCGTCCGGCCGTTGCTTTGGGCAAGCCGAGAGGCCACGCGCAGGTACTGTGAGGATCACGGCTTGTGGTTTCACGACGACCCCGCGAATGAGGACTTATCTTTTAGCCGCGCGCGCGTGCGGCACCGACTGGTTCCCGAGCTCAAAGCGCTGAACCCCGCCGCAGAAGAAGCGATAGCACGCCTCTCCGACCTTGCCGAGGAGGAGGACCGATTTTTGAACGGGGCGGCTGCCGCCGCTCTTGAGCAGACCGAAGTGGAATTGAACGGACAACTCAAGTTTCTCACGTTGGACATCGAAGCTGGCTTCGACCGTCGGAAGCTATCTAGTCTTCCCCGAGTTTTGTTCCGGCGGGCGGTCCGGTTGGCAGTCCAAGCGGTGGGGGCCAATCTTGAGCGCGATCATTTGGCCGCGATCGAAGCAGGCCTCGACCATGAAACGGGATCCATCACGGCGGAGGGTGGCGACGTCGTTGTCGAATGGAAGAATGACGTACTCCATGTTCGCCAACTCAAGCCCACCGAGACCTATCGATATGCCCTAACCGTCCCCGGTGAAACCATTTCCGATGAATTTGGCTGGCAATTTACGGCTTTTCCTGGGATGGGCAAACAAGAACGGGCAGGACTGCAGGCGGTCATTCCGGCGGAGGCAATTCGCGGGCCGCTCTATTTTCGAACTGCTCAACCTGGGGATCAAATGAAACCGCTTGGATTTGAAGGGAGTCGGAAACTTAGCGACCTACTGGGGGAGGCAAAGTTAACGGCAGCGGCGCGGGCGAGGTTGCCAATCTTATGTGATTTACTAGGGCCCATTTGGGCTCCGGGAATCTGTTTGGACAATCGCATGAAGGCCTCAAACGGGGGGCAAGAAACACTCATCGTACGCTTTGGTCCGATAATCCCAGAGCCAAGCCATAATATAGAAACGGGCGTCTAATTCTTTACGTACCGTATACATTGACGAGGTGGCCTCGTCGGAGAAATCTTGAGTAAAGCAGCCAGAACATTTTTATTCCTCGTGGTGACCGTAGTTGTCCTGATCACCGCGATGCAGCTTTTCACAGATCCTAAGGGATTAAATATCATGGGTGGGCCCGCTCCCACGCAACTTGCCGCGACTCAACTCTTGACCGAAGTCAAGCAAGGCAACATCAAGAATGGTAAGTGGCAGCTCGACAAGATTACGGGCGATACCAAATCAGGTCAAGCCTATGAGGCGAGAGTTGGAGATCAGACTTCGGAACTTGCCGGACTGATCATGAACACGTTCGAGAGCAACGACGTTAAGCTCGAATTGCTTTCCGCGCCCCCGATTACCAATGTTCTAAGCCTGCTGTCATTCATCGCTTTGCCACTGATGCTCGGCTTGATGATCTGGTTCCTCGTCTTGCGGCCGGCGCAGATGGGTGGTAACCAGGCGTTGAACTTTGGGCGAAGTAAGGCCAAGCGCGTCGGCGAATCCGGACCCAAGATCACTTTTGACGATGTCGCAGGTATCGAGGAAGCCAAGCAAGAGCTCTACGAGATCGTCGACTTCCTGAAGAACACCAAGAAATATGCGGCACTTGGAGCGAAGATTCCCAAAGGCATTTTGTTGACGGGCCCTCCAGGTGTTGGTAAAACCCACCTTGCTCGCGCGATTGCTGGCGAGGCTGGCGTCCCGTTCTTCCACATCTCAGGTTCCGACTTCGTCGAAATGTTCGTCGGTGTGGGCGCTGCCCGCGTGCGCGATCTCTTCGAGACCGCTAAAGCTCATCGACCGTCCTTGATCTTCATCGACGAGATCGACGCCGTCGGCCGACAACGAGGCGCGGGTCTCGGTGGCGGACACGACGAGCGAGAACAGACTTTGAACCAGATGCTGGTTGAGATGGACGGCTTTGACCCGAACTCCGGAGTCATTCTCATCGCGGCCACCAACCGACCGGACGTTTTGGACCCAGCACTTCTGCGACCCGGCCGGTTCGACCGGCAGATTGTAGTGGACGCCCCAGACCAGAACGGGCGTCAGGCCATCTTGAAAATCCATGCCAAGGGCAAGCCACTTGAGTCGGACATCAACATGGAGACGCTGGCGAAGCGTACTCCTGGATTCACCGGCGCCGACCTGGCGAACATGCTTAACGAAGGCGCGCTATTGGCCGCCCGAAGGGGTCACACTCGTGTTCAGCAGGAAGACTTGGACGAAGCTCTGGACCGCGTTATTGCTGGTCCGCAGCGAAAGAGCCGAATCATGGATTCCAAAGAGCGGGAGGTCATTGCCTATCACGAGGCTGGCCACGCCGTCATCGGCGAACTGCTCGAGAATTGTGATCCTGTCCACAAGGTGACCATCCTTCCAAGAGGCATGTCTCTGGGTTCAACCTGGCACGTGCCGGAAGCGGACAAATTCCTCGTCAGCAAAGACGAATTGATGGACGACGTTACGGCCCTGCTCGGCGGACGTGTAGCGGAAGAAATAGTTTACGCAAGGGTGTGGACAGGCGCCTCCAACGACTTGGAGCGTGTGACCCGCATTGCTCGCGCTATGGTCTGCGAATATGGAATGAGCGAAAAGCTTGGAACGTTGGCCTTGGGTCGACGAGCGCATAACCCGTTCCTGGGTCGCGACTATAACGACGAGCGAAACTACTCGGAGGATGTGGCCCGCCAGATCGACGAGGAAGTGCGCGACATCGTGGACAAGAGTCACCGCCGGGCGACCGACATCCTGACAGAGCACCGCGAGCAGTTGGATGCCGTGGTTCAAGCTTTGCTTGAGCGAGAGACGCTCAACCGCGAGGAATTCTTGATGGTAATGGCCGGCACCCCGCTGCCCGAAATCGAAATTCCTACCAAGCACCATGATGATGGTGAGGAAGCCGAAGACAAGGAGATGGAGAAGTCGCGGAAGACGAGCATCGCTCCGCCGCGATTCGAGCCCGGTCCAGCATAAAATAGACTTCGCTCAAGGCTAGACAGGTTTACCGGGACATGATATACTCAGCGTCCCGGCAACTTGGCCGAACCATTCTATGGACGAGAACGATATCTACCAGAAAGGGTTCGATTTCCGATGCAATGGCCAATATGCCGAGGCCAAAGCCGAATTTCAAAAGGTGCTTGCCGTCAATCCTCAGCACGTAAA
>JAFAFM010000086.1 GCA_023423495.1 Armatimonadota bacterium | reverse complement strand
ATGCCAGTGTTGGGATGTGCCCAATAGGTTACTAGATCAGGGGCAAGACGCGTCGCGTGGGTCCTGATCTACGCGCCTAGTTTCTAAGTGGCTTGTTGTTCTCCAACATGTGGCGAACTCGGGCGTGGCTGAGCGCCCTGCGACACAAATCGACGAACTCCTGACGTTCTAACCGTAGGGCATCTTCGTACGACTGAGCCTTCGAGAAAATTGTCCGGAATTTTTCTGCGATGACTTTGTCGTGGTCCGTGAATAGACCCGACTTCCTCCCTTGCTCAATTTCTCGGTCCAGCATCCCGCCAATTGGACCCTCGGGCGTGTGCCAAGCCGGACGCTTGGTCACTCCGGCGGTCAGCGCCAGGCGTTGAGCCTCGAACAGCAGGCGATCTGGGTGATAAGCAGTGACGTCCGTTTGTCGGAGATATCCAAGGGATCGGGCATGGTCTGCGCTCGTACTGACGACGCCTTCAGTCAGGTTTCGCCCAACTTCAGCAAGGCGTCGCGCTGAATATTGGTTGTAAAGCCGCATCAGCACGGTGCCTCTTCCACCTGGAATCAGACCCACTTTGGATTCTGGGAGACCAATGTTTGCTTCGGGATGGGCGATGATGCGCGAACAAGACAGGGCAAGCTCTAATCCGGCTCCCAGGGTGTGGCCGAATACCGCCGCGACGCACAAAGCATTCTCAAGAGCCTCTCCCAACGACTGTAGGTCCGCAAGAGCGGCGTCGATGCCGGCGAAGTCTCCCCGAGCAATCGCCTGGTCGAAGAAGTTCAAGTCGAACCCCACAGAAAATGACCTGCTCTCGGAGGTCAGCACGAAGGGCTGGTTGGCTTGGGTCCGCAAGAAAGCGAGAAGTTCTTGGACAACCAAGGGCGTGATCACACCCATCTTGGTTCTGAGTGAGACAGCAAATACGCCGTCGCCCATATCACGCAACAAGTAGGTTTCGCCTTCACCGACGGCGGGGAACTCAGCTAAATCCGTATATTGAGGTTCGGCCTTGGGTTTGAAGTTGACTCCGTCAAATCCGCGGATTAAGTTGCCGGAATAGAACTTTTCGGCTTGTAATCCGAGTTTCTCGGAGCCAATGGCGTCGATCATCTCAAAGGGACCCATCTGCCATCCGAAGCCCCACTTCATTACGCGATCGAAGTCTTGGATGTTGTGGCTCACTTCCTCCCTTAAGTAATTTGCGTATTTCAGAACCGGGATCAGGTGAGCACGCAGAAACTCGCCTACTTCGCATCGACGGTCAAGCGCTTGCGAGATGCGATCGCCCAAGGGAAGCCGGCCAAGCTCATCGATAGCCGGCAGATGCGGTTCAGTTCGCTGGCTGTAAGCGAAGGTTTGCAGGTTCAGGGCGAGAAGCTCTTTGCCCTCCTTGCGGTAATAGCCTTGTCGAACCTTGTCGCCAATCCAACCGCGCGCAATCAAAGCCTCCATGGAGCGGGGAGTTTGGAAGTTAGAAATGTGAGGATCGTCGGGGCAACGCTCGACCAGATTCTGAGCGATATCCTGCATGATGTCCAGCCCGACGATGTCATTTAGCCGGAAGCTTCCGCTGCGAGGTCGACCCAGGAACGGTCCGGTGACGGCGTCAACCTGCTCAATAGTGAGGTGCAGTTTTTCAGCCGTGTGAATGGCGTGGTACATGGACCACATCCCGTACCGATTGGCGATAAAGCCTGGTGTGTCCTTGGCCAGGACTACCCGTCGGGCAACGCGATCCTCAAGGAATTGAATCATCGCTTCGATGGCAGCGGGATCGGTAGCGGAAGTCGGTATCAGTTCTAATAGCTTGAGGTAGCGCGGCGGATTGAAGAAGTGCGTGCCCATGAATCGGCTCCGCATGTGGTCCGGCATGCCCTCCGCCAGAAGTTCGATCTGGAGCCCACTGGTGTTGGTGGAAAGCATGGCGTCCGGGGCAATCATCGGGACAATTTCATCAAACAGTTTCCGCTTGATGTCCAGCTTCTCCACGATCGCTTCACAAACCCATTCCGCTTTGGAGATCAAATCCGCACCATCCTTGATGCCCGAGATTTCAATCTCGGCGGCTCTTTCCGGGACGTAAAAGTGAGGAGGCTTGGCGGCTTTGGCTCTCGCGAGGCCTTCTTGGGCAGCTTCACGCGTCACATCCAGAAGACTTACTTGGAAGCCGAGATTGGCCAGGTGGGCAGCAATTCCAGAGCCCATCGTGCCGGCCCCGACAACGCAGACGCGGTTAGCCTGCGGCCAATTTGCGTAAATGGTCTTTTCAAAATCCATACTTTGACCAAAGGTTAGAAGACTGGCGGGTAGGATACCAGCGCGAGAATAACCAGGCAATGCAACTCTCGCCCTGATTTGCCCGTCAGAAATACCCGAGATATACTAACGAGTCTATTCATGCGAATATTTGAGGTGAAACAACATAGCAGGCTTTAGAAGACCTCCGCGCCCCGAGCCCGGGCCGGAGATCAATCAAAGGGTATTGAAATACCGTGATGTCCGATTGATCGGATCGGAAGGTCAACAGCTTGGCATCGTACAGAGCCGCCAAGCGCTCCAAATGGCAAGAGATGAGGGGCTCGATTTGGTTCTCGTTTCCGCAACCGCCCAGCCGCCCGTCTGCAAGATCATCGACTACGGGAAGCATAAATACCTAGAAGGGAAGCAGGGTAAGGACAAGAAGAGCAAACAGCTCGAAGTTAAGGGTATAAAGATCAGTCCGAGAATTGCCGAACACGATCTCGGATTCCTCGTCAAGAACGCAACCCGCTTCTTGGAGGATGGTCACAAAGTTAAAGTGACCTGCATGTTCAAGGCAAGGGAAATTACGCATCCCGAGCTCGGCCGCCAAAAACTCGAGAAGTTCGCCGACATGGTGAAGGAGATCGCAGTTGTTGAA
>JAFAFM010000063.1 GCA_023423495.1 Armatimonadota bacterium | reverse complement strand
TAGATCAGGTGTATCGGTAGATTCTGAGAGCAACTCTGTGATTCTGGCCCTCCATTCATCGAGTAGACGAACCGCAGTTGGATGCTTCTCCGCAACCGGAGCCAGAATCTCAATTGCCGTCGCAAGGGTCCAAAACCTGGCTTCATTTGAGTGTTCTAGGTACGAGCTGCTTAGTAAATCAAGGGCGACTTTGATGCGATCCGGACTAGCAATAGGGCGCTGGTTTACGGAACTGCTAGCGCGATCAATGGTCGCGAAGTACTTCTGCAAGTCTGTCCCGAGACGAACCGTGACGCTGCCGGCAGCGCTGAAAAGAATCCTGTTTCCAGTTGGAAATGCAGAAGCGTTTTGCCAATCCTCCCAACCGTGAATTGGGCCCATGTAGACAAGCCCCATTGACTTCTCGAGGTTGCGTGCCGCCTGTTCAGGTGTCAGTCCGTCGGGGAGAGGTTTCAACGGCGTGAGGGAATTGGGAGCTTCGAATGGAATCGAGAGATCGACCATTGCACAGCACATCGCACGATAAATCACGTGAACGAGAGCCTCCGCAGACTCGACGGACTCAAGCCCATCGATCAGCACAACGTAGGCTCCATCTCCTTCTTCGGTAATTTTGGCCTCATGACCGCAAATCGTAACGCGGTTCGAAAAATCACCTGTGAGATGTCTTCCTGCTAATAAGCGCACTGGATATCGGAGCGTTATCATGGCCTCTCCTGGAAATCCATCAGGGCCAGTTGGAGTAGACCGACTGAAGTCGCGATCGTCCCTCGATAGATCTTACTGATCGACGACTCCCTTGAAATCGGATCCGAGTTCTCGACTATGACGACAACGGATAACCCATGCTCTCGCGCGTCGTCGGCCAGCTCACCGAATTTCGAGAGGAAGTAGTCCAGATCCTTTTCCGCCATGCCGCAATCCTACCGGATGGACTACTGTCCATCTCTTTGTATTTAGCTTAGGATAGGTGCATGCAGAAGCCGATTCTCTCTGAAGACGGAACGTTCATCCCTCGCACAAGGTTGGGTAGGTTTCTTCACTTCTTTGCGACCGTAGTCGGATTGACTGGAATAGCATCGGGTAACTGGGATCTGTTCGTACTTGGTGGTGTCATCTGTATGGGGTTCGATGTTATGCGGTCAACGGAAAACTTGATCCTCAACCGTGAAATCTCGAGTCGCGTCTGGGTCTATCTGTCAGCCATAGTGCTCGGAACCCCATTTTTCGGATTCCTCCGCAGTTCTCTACTGGCGCCACTGATCGTCGGAACCATTCTCACTATCATCATCCCAATCCTGTTTCTTGGACCACGGCGAGAATTGGGTCGGGACAATACGAAAAGGCGGGCCACGCAGGTGGTGACTCGCCGGGACATGACCAACCAGGCTGATCAGTAATCGTCGGGAAGCAGAACTGTCGTCGCAGACCGATCCGCTTCAGTAATAATCCAAAACTTCGTTCCCTTCGCATCCGAGTAAGCCGAAAGCAACCGTCCCGCCTTCAGGAGCGACTCGTCGTTCAATCTCTTGTCTTCCTCGGACAAGTCGCCCCAATCGCATCGGGAATGGCGCTGGATGCCCGCCAAAACATCGCTCGGATCCAACGTGTCCACTGCATTCTGTGTGGCGAACAACCGCCCCAAAGGGAACTTCCCCCGAATCTCAACTTCAATCATGGCTCCTCCAAGAGCCCGCGCTCGTCCCTGATTGCCGAATGGCGGACTGTTGGCTGCGCGGGCTCGTCGAGAGCCAAGATCTGCAGTGATGATGATGCGCGTTGAGTTTCAGCTCAAATTGAACTGCGTACCCGCAACCATGCCAGCGAATGACTGACTTTTGAGCGCTTCAGGTCCAACTGGCAATGTGCCTCGGAAGGGCGAATACGCCCGGGGAGGCAAACCTTGTCGATCATTGACCAATCCGCCGTTCGTGGACCGGTCCGAACTGCACCATTCGAAGAAGAGCCGGGGTTCTATGAACCCGCCGGACTCTGGCTCTATGGAAATGTCCGGTTGTTGAATGGCTCACTTGCACATGTTAAGCAAGCATGTGGCGAATTCTACTTGCAGCCATCGGTGATGGATGCCATCGAGCAGGAAGCGGAGTGTTTGGTGCTCGATATGAAGATTCTAGTTTGCGGAGTGCACAACGCTGCCCACCAAAGGGCGGCCATCGTTCCGCTTCGCTGGGGCTCTCCTCGGATCCTTGTCCTTTCAGGTGGCTTTTACCACCACTTGGGCAAAGACTTGAAACAGGAGCCATTCCGATCCGCTCGTCTATGGCGATATCAGTTCGATGAACGAACCGATCTCGTGATCTCGCGCCGTGCGCCTGATCGCCTTCCGACCTTTGCTCAGAACAACGCGACGGTTGATCGCCTCATATTAAAAATGGTTAACCGGCAAATTGCCGGGCTCCTATTCGAGGGTTAGCCTGACAAGCCTGACAATCGTATACTTGGGCAGCTCGCTTGAGCTGCTCCTTTCGGCTAAGATGCGCTCATACCGGACCAAGTACGAACCATGCCTTCCCTCAAAACCTTCCTAAGTGACCAAGAGACCAAGACCGATCTCCTGAGTAATGAGGCCATTGCAAAAACTATTGTGGCCCTCCTGCGCGAGAGGCCAGACCGACCTGTAACGGTCGGCGTCCATGGTGATTGGGGAGTCGGCAAGTCGAGCATTCTTGAGATGATCGAACACTGCCTCGAAAGTGATGAGAACGTCCTTTGCTTGAAGTTTAACGGATGGAGATTTCAGGGTTTTGAAGACGCTAAAGTTGCCCTCCTTGAAGGGATTGTCGAGGGGCTATTGGAGAAGCGTCCGGCTCTGACCAAAGCGACAAGCAAGGTCAAAGATGTATTCAAACGAATTGACTGGCTCAAGGTCGCCAAGAAGGCAGGTGGGCTCGCAGTCACTGCAATGACCGGACTTCCAACCTTCGACGTAATGGAGGGCGCAGTTAACCTCGCCGTTTCGGCCCTAAGGAATCCGTCTGAAGCTGGCAACGCTACTGAGGCAGCAATCGACGGATTACTAGGCCTCATAAAGGACGGAGAGCCTTCCAAAAATGTGCCTTCAGAAGTTCGCGAGTTTCGGAAGGCATTCGATGATCTCTTGGACGAGGCGAATATCTCACAGCTTATTGTTTTGGTAGACGATCTTGACCGATGCTTGCCCGACACCGCTATCGAAACGCTTGAAGCTATTCGTCTCTTTGTTTTCAGCTCAAGCACAGCCTTTGTAATAGCGGCGGACGAGGCAATGATTGAGTACTCAGTCCGCAAGCATTTCCCTGACCTCCCCAACTCTTCGGGGCCACAAGGCTATGCACGGAACTATCTAGAAAAGCTTATACAGGTTCCGTTTCGAATACCCGCACTGGGAGAAGCTGAGACCAAGATCTACATAGCTCTAGCACTGGCACAGGTGAATCTCGGTGAGGACTCTGCCGAATTTAAAGCACTCCTAAGTCACGCGAGAGAAGTGCTTAGGCGTCCTTGGCTGGGTGCTCATCTGGAAGACAACGCCGTGAAAGCCGCCCTGGGCGAGCGGAGCAGCGAGGCGGCTGACCTTCTTGTACTGAGTGATCGTATCGGGCCGATCCTTGCCAGGGGCACAAGAGGTAATCCTCGCCAGGTCAAGAGGTTTCTGAATACGTTGCTTCTCCGAGAACGAATCGCGGAAGCGCGCGGCTTCGGGGACGATATTAAACTGCCAACCGTCGCAAAGCTCCTGCTTGCCGAGCGTTTCAAACCCGCCTTTTACGACCAACTCGTCCTAGACGCTGCCGGATCCAGCAACGGGCACTCTCAGACTATGACTGCCATGGAAAATCCTGAAGCCGTAGATAGCGAAGGCGACTCGTCAAACGAAAAGTCGAAAGGGAAAGTAGAAACCAAGACTTCGGCTACTGCAACCACAACATGGCTAGACGACCCTTGGGTTCAGGCATGGGCACAGCTTGATCCAAAGCTTGCGAACGTTGATTTGCGGCCCTATGCCTTCGTCGCCAATCAACAGGAAAGAATGTCCACGGGGACTGTTTTGGGTCCACTCATGGGAATCGTAAATCAGCTTATGGGACCACAAATAGCTGTTGCCGGGTTGGAGTCGGAAATCGGCAAGCTGACATTGTCTGAGGCCAAGGAAGTGATGGCCGAGCTCACAAGCCGTATCAGATCAAGCGACCTCAGAACCGAGCCTGCAGGTGTTGCTGGATTCCGAACCCTCCTGAAAGTCCACCCATTATTGCAGTCAGACACCATCACTTTCCTGCAATTGCTTCCGATCGACTCGCTAGGTCCGTGGGTAGTTAGCGGGTGGACGGCTTTATTGGCGGCGGAGAAAGAGTCGTTCGCTCAGCTGTTAACCTCATGGGCTGGTTCCGGAAACACCACGCTGGCCGCAGCGGCGAAGGCTACGCAAGGAGCGAAGGGAGGCGCGAAATAACATGGGCACTTCGGGTTCGTATGGAGGGCCGGGCGGCAAAAATCCGCTGATTCCAAGTTGGCTAGACGGAGATACAGCAACCGTGCCTGAGGAGACCTCAAATCCCGCCATTCCAGCCGACTCTAATCAGCCAACGGAAACGACCAGCCCTAGTAAGCCAATTCAGGGAGGGCCGCGATTTCAGGTTCCAAAGACGAATCTGGCCCGCTTTGTTTCTTCGGGGGGATCCAATGGAGGAGCTTTGAGACGCGCCGTGTCGGGCTATGTCTCGAAGTCTTCGGGAGGAGCAGCTACAGCGAGCAAAAGGATGGGGTCATCCAGGGTCGCTGCCGGAAGGTTACTTTCTTTCCTCGGTGAAGTTCAACGGACAGGTGTTGCTCAAGCACTGCAGCTCTTCAATCTCGGCGCTCTGGCAAATAGACCTATTGAAGATATCTTCTTCGGACTAGCAGACCAAATCTGTCCGCCGAATGGTAGCGTCGACGGGGGGATTGCGCTGGACGCGTTTACTGAAATGGTCGTTGAGGTTGTCGAATCTGGCCTTACTTCGCTCGATTCACTTGCGAATCCGCAGATTCAGATCGTCTTTGAGTCGTTTGTCGCCAATTCTATTTTTGATAGGCTCATTAATGACATTGGAAATTCGCTGATCAGGCTAGCGCAGAATGCAAAGGAAGCCCAGGTTCTAGAAGTACAAGTCAAGGATTTCATCCGAGGCGCTGTCCGGGACTCGGTCGCGTCGCGAGCACCCGACATTTCCCAAATCACGCAGTCGGTTGCTGCTTCAGTAACCGAAGAGGTTTATAAACAGGCTTTCACGATCCTGGAGAGTATGGGAGACTCTTAGATATGCCGCGACAAGCCATTGCGATCCGTCTTGGAGCCACAGACAAGACTTCAATCAACACACCAGGTTACAACCTAAC
The DNA here is from genome assembly GCA_023423495.1 of Armatimonadota bacterium. Lineage (GTDB taxonomy): Bacteria > Armatimonadota > Fimbriimonadia > Fimbriimonadales > Fimbriimonadaceae > 55-13. The sequence goes on along the minus strand of JAFAFM010000063.1, from coordinate 4,014 downwards.
TGAGGTTCAGTTCTTGGCCGGCGAGCGTCAACTTGCTCACGGGGTTGGGAACGTACTCGGCGACATCGCTAAGTTAGGGATCCGCCCGACAGAAATAGCACTCGACCTTTACCTGCTTGCAGCTTGTGTCTACGCGGCAGACACACAGGTTTCTCGCCATGTTCATTCGGAAGATGAGTGGACTCGCGAATTGAAACTCATTGTCCCAGTCAGCGATGTCGGCATTTGGAATACGGTGGCTCCCACGCTGAAGGTCCTTCTGAGTTACCTTACCGGCGATTACTGGGAGTTTGAATTTCGCGCACGTCCTGATGGATTCGAAGCGTTGGCGAAGGCGCCGGAGCAGATGAAACTGACGCCGTTTTCAGGTGTTTCTTTGTTTTCTGGCGGGCTGGACAACCTCATCGGGGCAATTGACGAGCTATCGGACGGCAAAGTACCGATCCTCGTGAGCCACGCAAGCGACGGAAGTGCAAGTCATGCTCAGGGCGCGTGCTTTGACGGCCTTAAATCAAGATTCCACCCTTCAGAATTTCAGCGAGTTCGTGGCTGGCTGCAGTTTGACAGAGGTCTCTTTCCGGGACTAATCGGTGAGAACTCTACTCGGGCGCGGTCATTTCTCTTCTTCGCACTGGGAGTTCTCGTTGGCTCGGGGTTGCCGCCCAACTGGACCCTGCGAGTTCCGGAAAATGGCCTCATAGCCTTGAATGTCCCGTTGGACGAAACGCGACTTGGTTCTCTTAGCACTCGCACGACACACCCCTTCTATATGGCGAGGTGGCAGGAACTTTTGCACGGCCTGGGAATCGCCGCTACCATCGACAATCCTTATTGGAATCGAACGAAGGGTGAAATGGTACTAGACTGCAAAGACCAGTATTCACTGATAACTCTACTGCCTATAAGCCTCTCGTGCTCTTCACCTACGAAGGGTAGATGGAAGGGATTGGGGGTTCAGCATTGTGGATACTGCCTTCCCTGTCTAATTCGGAGAGCCGCGATTCTCAAAGGGTTGGCCAATGGAATACCCGATCCTACAAAGTACACGGTGGCAGATTTGAATGCCGAGGCTCTGAGTACTCGAACGTCGGAAGGTAAGCAAGTTAGGTCATTCCAGCTTGCGATCAATAAGCTTGAATCTAAGCCGCACTTGGCCAAAATCCTTGTTCACAAGAACGGATCCCTCTCGGATTTTGCCGATAGGTTGGATGAGTTTGCCGATGTCTACAGGCGAGGCATGGGTGAGGTGGCAAATTTACTTTCTGGAGTAGTCACCTCCCCAAGATGATTCGTTACATCGATGCTCACTGCCACCTCGACCTGTTTCCCGACTACCAACAGACTGCTCGGGATGCTGTTGCTTCAAGTACGGCAGTTCTCACTGTAACGACGTTGCCTAGAGCGTGGAAACAGAATCGAGAAATGGCGCGCCCATTTCCGAACGTGATTCCCGCGCTCGGCCTACATCCTCAATTGATGGGGTCGCATTCTACAGAGATTGATCTCTTCGAAGAGTTTTTGCCTGAAGCGCATTTTGTTGGTGAAGTAGGGCTCGACGCCACGGCCCGTTTCTATCCTTACTTTGAGCAGCAAAAGCAGGTGTTCGGAAGGATTCTTGATGCATGTGCGGCGTGCGGCGACAAGATCCTTTCGGTTCATAGCGTCAGGACGGCGAAGACTGTTCTCGATATGATCGCCGACTCTCACATTTTGAATTCCGAGTGCAAAGTAATCCTCCATTGGTTCACAGGGGGAATGAAGGAAGCGCAAAGAGGGATTGAGCTGGGCTGCTATTTCTCGATTAATGCTTCGATGCTCGAACAACCGCAGCACCACGAGGTCATACGGGGCATACCATTGCAGAGGCTGCTAACAGAGTCTGATGGACCATTTTCACAGGCTTTGGAAGGACAACAATCACCAGTAACGATGCCACAAGTTGTCGAAGGCTTGGTTGGACTGCGAACCGAGAAGGCCGCAGAGATTCAAGAGGCCATCGTCGCCAACTTTGAACATCTGAGGACTTAGCAATGCGTCTAGTCGCTCGGCATGGCGCTCGATCTGATCGATAGACGATGTAATGCGAACCAAGCCTAGTATCTCCAATCCTCATGCCGCACTGGCAGGCGGTTTAACTCCTCCCGGTAGAACTGCCACTTCGGCAAGTGCTGGTTCATCAGGGCTATGAAGCGACTGTTATGGGTCGCCTCCAGCAAGTGAACCATTTCGTGCACGACGATGTACTCAAGACACTCAATAGGCTTCTTCGCGAGCTCTGTATTTAGTCGGATTGCGTGGCGGCTCGGCCGACAGCTGCCCCACTTCGTCTTCATCCGCTGAACGTGGAACTGTCGAACTTCGACCCCCAGCTTCGGTTCCCACTTACGGATCATCGCTGGAAGGGCAGCTTTCAGTTGGGCACGAAGCCAGGCTTCGACGATTTCGCCTCGCCTCTCAGGAGTTGTATCGGGTCGAACTCGAAGCTCCAAGTGCCGACCACCAAGAGTGACCGTCGGAGGGGATTGAGCTTCCACCACTCTTAACAGATAGCGCTTGCCCCAGAGAAAGTGACTCTCGCCGGTAACATAGTCACGCGGCATGACTCGCTCTTGAGATCGGAGTTTGATTTGTTGTGCCTTGATCCAATCCAGCTTGGTCACCGCGTAAGCCCGGATGTTGTCCAAACTCATCCGAACTGGGGCCGAGATGCGCACATGCCCGGTCGGGGGGTAAACGCTCAGATGAACGTTCTTGATGTCCTTCGTGATCACGTCAGCCGTGATTTCACCGAGTTGGATCTTGGTCTCCATCAATACTCCTTCTGCTGGCGGATGATGGAGAAGACGCGCTCGACGGCCTCCTCGTCGTCGAGGACTGAGTAGAGCTCACGTTTAATGGCTCGCTCCTTGGCGATATTGCCTCGCCAATCGTCCGAACGAACTCGCTTAACACATTCGTCAATGCGTATTGCCAGCGCTTCGTCTTGCCCAAGGTTGTTATAGAGTGCACGTTTTCCAGGGCTGTTAAGTGACTTCGGAATGTCTGGCGACATGCCTTCTTCAACCATTTTCGCGAGTTCGGCGATCTTCTTCAGATATTCCTCGTATTTGAGCGCCTTGTCCTTGCGAGCGGCAATGATCTCAGCAAGCAACTGGGACATGCGGGCGTAGAACGCCGGGTCGTTGATCTGCTCCTTAACGATTTTGCTGCGGACGTTGTTTTCGATGACCTCGGCAATCGCTTCTTGATTACCTTTCAAGCCCTCCGGCAATTCTTCGATAGCCTTTGCGATACCGCTCTTCCCGATCAGCTCGAGCAACGGCATGTCATCGAACGGAGATATCTTGCGCGGCTCATCGGCTTGAATGTAGGTGTCGATCAAGTGCCGCATGTCTGCCTCGTAAGGCTTGATGTCGAGAATCTCGCCGCTGGCGTGGCGGATTACGTCGCGAAGCTTGACGTATCGGTCCAGGTCGGATTTGATTCGCTGGCCGTCTGCTTCCGAATATCCGGCTTCGACTAGATCGTCCGCGATGTTAGCGTAGGCACGAACAAGAGCGGCCGTCAGCTTGTAGAGGCTGGCTCGTTGCGGCTCACGCTCGGCAAGATCCTCCGGAATCTCCGTGTTCCCGCAGAAATAGTGGATGTATTCAAGCTCACCCTTCGGCGGCTCAACCGGCTCACAGAGAACCGCGAGAGCCTCCATAACACCATCTAATCGCTCGCGGCCCATCGCTAACCGGTCCTTGATAAGGACCTCTGGAGTTACGCCTTCAGTGGAGTCGTCGAGTTCAGATGTGTAGACGGAAATGGCATTCTCAACCTTCTTGAACAGGTCCTTGTAGTCCACGATGTGGCCGAAGTCTTTGTCCTCCCCGTCAAGCCGATTGGTCCGGCAGATCGCTTGGAACAGTCCGTGATCTTGCATCGACTTGTCGATGTAGAGGTAGGTGCAAGGTGGTGCGTCGAAGCCTGTGAGCAGCTTGTCCACGACGATCAGCAGCTTCATGTTAG
>JAFAFM010000026.1 GCA_023423495.1 Armatimonadota bacterium | reverse complement strand
GCGCTGGCCTACACGGGTCTGCTCGACGGTGTAGTTGACCTTTCGCACAGGCGTGTACTGGGAACCGGTTGGAATCACGCCGATCATTCCGCGATACCGCTCCTGCTTCTCCGGAAGCACATATCCGCTTCCCCAACCAATGTAAAGTTCCATGCTGAGGCTTGCCTTGTCGTCGCTAATCGTGGCGAGATAAATCTCCGGATTGACAATCTCAACATTCTCAGGGCATACGATATCCGCGCCGGTCACCCGGCCAGGACCCTGCACGTCGATGCGCAAAACGGGATCCTCGGTCGGCATGCCGTCCTCGGTGTTGATCGCGATCGCGACATCCTTGAGGTTGAGCAAAAGCTCGGTCGTATCTTCCTTCACTCCCGGGATCGGGGCGAACTCATGGAATACCTTGTCGATGCGGACGGCAGAAACTGCGGCTCCTTGAATGGAGCTGAGCAGGACGCGGCGAAGGGCGTTGCCGATCGTCTGCCCGTAGCCTTTTTCCAAAGGCTCGAGAATGAATTTGCCGTAATCGGTGCTGAGATCGAGTGCTGAAATGTGTGGCATAGCTGGGTTGCCGGCTTAAGCCGGCGATTAAGTTAAACTCTTCGTCGCTTGGGAGGGCGGCATCCGTTGTGCGGAACCGGCGTGACGTCTGTGATGCTCGTTACTTCGAGACCAGAAGCCTGAAGCGATCGGATGGCAGTCTCGCGGCCACTTCCAGGACCCGAAACCTTAACGTCGACCTTGCGCAGACCGTGGTCTTGAGCGAGGCGCGACGCTTTGTCAGCAGCTACCTGCGCAGCGAACGGCGTGCCCTTACGGCTGCCCTTGAAGTTCGCATTGCCCGCGCTGGACCAGGAGATCACGTTGCCCTGCGGGTCGGTGATGGTTACGAGCGTATTGTTGAAAGACGCATTGATAAAAGCCATCCCAGCCGGAATGTTCTTTTTCTCCTTCGCCTTGCCCTTCTGTATTGCTTTTCTTGCCATTGTTTCGGTTTTCGGTGGTCGGTATTCGGTAATCAGTTTTCGGCAATGAGAATCACCGAATACCGAACGCCGAACACCTAGTTTTTACTTCTTAGCCTTCTTCTTACCGGCGACGGTCTTCTTCGGTCCCTTTCGAATTCGAGCATTGCTTCGAGTGCGCTGACCGCGGGTCGGCAGACCTCGTCGGTGCCGCAATCCGCGATAGGAACCGATCTCGATCAACCGTCGAATGTTGCCGTTGACCTCTCGTCGAAGGTCTCCCTCGACTTGGAAGTCGCGGTCCAAAACTTCACGGAGGTGGGCGATTTCAGTCTCGCTGAGGTCGCGGACCTTCTTGCGAGGGTCGACGCCTGCCTTCTCCAGAAGCTCGTCCACGTTGTGCTTGCCGATGCCGTAGATCAGGGGAAGTGCATACTTCGCCGTCTTATCTCGGGGTAGGTCGATACCTGCGATACGTGCCATTTAGTTCGTTTTCTTTCTCCGCCAGCCTTAGCCCTGCCGCTGCTTGTGCTTCTTGTTCTCGCAAATCACCCGCACGACACCTTCGCGCTTGATGATCTTGCACTTGTCGCAAATCTTTTTGACACTGGCTCTGACTTTCATTTCTTTGGGTCTCCCGCCCGTAGGCGGCTTAAATCTGGGTCGAGAATCTTTTTACAATTCCCTTCCGTCCTGAAGGTTGGGCCGACATGCCTGAGGCACGCCTACGCCTTCGGTCGGCTGACGCAAGAAGGGATTATACCTATCGATTTCTATCTTTCGCTACGCTGTGGGCCGCACAAAACGAATCGGGTCCATTGACCCGACAAGTCACTTGTAGCGGTAGACGATTCTTCCACGGGTCAAATCGTACGGGGAAACTTCAACCCGCACACGGTCCCCCGGGAGAATTCGAATGTAGTTCATCCGCATTTTGCCGCTAACGTGGGCGAGCAGCTCCATGCCGTCACCCTCCTCCAACTTCACGCGGAAGCGGGCGTTTGGAAGGTTTTCCAGCACAGTGCCTTCAAGCTCGATGCCCTTCTCTTTGTCATCCTGCGGTTTATATTGCGGTCTTCTTCTTGCCATAAATTCCTATCGGCCCTTATTGTAGCAGGCTGATAAGTTTATGGCTAAGTCCACGCCTAAGCGTTCTTGTAACGTTCCACGAGTGCGGGCCATGTGCCACCGGCGATTGCATCCCGGATTTCGGACATCAACCGAGCGAAAAAGGCCAGGTTGTGCAAGGTTGCGATCCGCCCCCCCAACGTTTCTCCGGCTTTGAACAAGTGCCGAACATAGGCGGCCGAGTAACGTTGGGACGCCGGGAAGACGCTGCCGTCGTCAAATGGACCGTCATGCTCCGCCCATTTCTTGCCCATGGCATTGACGCGCCCCTGCAGCGTGTACAACGCGTGGTGGCGCGCCATGCGGGTTGGAAGCACACAATCGAACATGTCAATCCCGTATGCCACCGCATGTAAGATGTCTTGGGGATGGCCGACTCCCATTAAATATCTGGGCTTGTCGGCGGGTAGGAGGGGCGCCGTATGCTTTACCACCGGATACTGCATCTCGGTAGGCTCTCCCACGCTCACTCCTCCGATCGCAAAGCCGTCGAACGGTTGACTCGTGATGAATTCGGCCGACTCGGTGCGCAAGTCCTCATGGACTCCGCCTTGCACGATGCCAAATATGGATTGATTTTGATCTCGTCTTGCGCTCAAGTTTCGGGGAGCCCAAAGATGGGTCAATCGCATTGCGTCCGCCGCTTCATCCCGGGTGCATGGATAGGGCGGGCACACATCGAGCGCCATGCTGATATCGACCCCCAGCTGACCCTGAATTTGGATAGAGCGTTCCGGAGTCATGAAATGCTCAGATCCATCCAGATGAGACTTGAACGCCACCCCATACTCCGTTATCTTCCGCATGTGCGAAAGACTCATCACCTGATACCCGCCTGAATCAGTGAGGATCGGGCCATTCCAGCTCATGAACTTGTGAAGGCCACCGAAGCTTTCAATCAAGTCGGCGCCGGGCCGGAGCGAGAGGTGATAGGTGTTGGAGAGGATCAAGGAATAGCCCAGCGATTCCAGGTCTTCACTGCCCACGGTCTTGACCGTGCCCTGGGTCCCGACCGGCATAAAGGCAGGTGTCTCCACGGTGCCGCGATCCGTGTGTAGCCGCCCGCGACGCGCCCCCGTGTGGGGACAGATAGATAAGAGTTCGTAGCGGACGGGCACCCGCTTAGTTTAATGAATGAACGGCGTGGGAGGCTGGGTCGACCTCATTTGAGCGATGCGCTCTTCAACCACTTTCTTCTTGAATCCGAATAGCCCGCCGGGAATTCCGTACCGTTTAATTTCAGCTGTAACAATCTGCTGAATCACGACAATCCCGATTGCCCCGCAGCACAGCCAAGACTGCAGCGCAAGCACGATAGACATCACGATTGCCATGCTCGGCTGCCAGTTCATTCCGAAGCTGATTTTCTTATTGTAAGAGTACGAGAACAAGGCGACTACCAGACCGGTCACGATGACCGAACCGGCCAGCAGCATCAGCGCCACCTCCCCCCTGTCCGCTGCGATAAGCAGAACCCTGGAGCCTAATAGCACTGCTACATTCACCAGAAAGACCCAGTTCATGCCGAAATAGCCGTCACTCAGCGCTTTGAGTTTTTCAGCGGTGCCGTACATCGGAGCTTGCGGTCCACGCGGATACTCGGCAAAGGTTTGCGGAGGGGGCACGTTGGGGTCGGGAACGGGTGGGATTTCGGACACTGCCATATAGACGGGCCACGTATGCAAAACGAATTCGTCCAAACCAGATAAAATCGGCGGCATGAGCCAGCCCTACAATCGCGTATTCAACTTCTCTGCCGGTCCTTGCACCCTCCCAGTTCCCGTGCTGGAAGAGGCCCGAGAGGACCTTATGAATTATAAGGGTGCGGGTATGAGCGTGATGGAGATGAGCCACCGTTCGAAGGCTTACGAGAAGATCATCGGAG
>JAFAFM010000339.1 GCA_023423495.1 Armatimonadota bacterium | reverse complement strand
GGGTTACCTTCCAAGCGAACGATCGCCACCAGCACCAAAGTCGGGCCACCGGACTTCAATCGCCGCACACCGTTACGGATGGTGCGTCGAGGAGAGGAACTGCGCGTGGGGGACACCGTGGACAGCGCCTTCAAGGTCTTCGACGCGGAGAAGGGCGCCAGCCGGGTCTCGGAACTCCCCTCCGGTTGGAGAGATCCCCTTTACAGTTGTGCGGGTTGGGACGCGGGCGCGTCTGGATTTGCGACAATTCTCTTCGATGAGCGAGTTGCCCTGGCTTTGTATTTCGAGGATGAGGCCACTGAGGCCAGGCTTCAGGAAATCTTGGAAACCTATGAGCGGATGCTGGAAGTTCCCTTGGTCATTACCGGCAGCCGAGTTCGTTATTGGTTTTGGGAACAGGAGCCACACCGGCTTATGATCTGTGCGGTGCAGGTTCCGGGAAATCAACACGTGAATATCACTATCTCGTTGGGTGATACGCAATTGATGGACGTTCTCGGCATGAGTCCATTGATCGCAGATCGAGATCGAAAAGCGGCAGAAAGGCTCTTTCAAGAAGGCTTGCGCTCCCGGCAGGTCGACAAGACTGGCCCGACGACTGTAGCAAGGTAGCCTCTTCGAATGAAATGTGCGATCGTCATTCCGGCTCGAATGGCGAGTACTCGATTCCCGGGCAAGCCTTTATGTGATCTTGGCGGAAAGCCGATGATCCAGTGGGTTTTTGAGGCTGCCAAGCGGGCAGACATAGCCGACGCGATCGTCGTCGCCACGCCGGACAGTGAAATCGTCGACGCTTGTCGAGCGTTCGGGGCGGATGCTGTCCTAACCCGAGATGACCATCCCTCGGGCACGGACCGCCTGGCCGAGGTTGCGTTGAAACTGCACGTCGATTTCTTTGTGAATGTGCAGGGCGACGAGCCTTTAATCGATCCGGCGACTATTCGGGCCTGCGCGAAACCCCTTGTGGAGGATGCATCGATCAAGATGGCCAGCGTGTACAGCCCTGGAACGGATGATGAGTGCGAGAATCCTGCGGTTGTGAAAGTGGTCACTGACTTGAATTCCAACGCGCTTTACTTCAGTCGCCATGCCATCCCATTTCTTCGAAATCCTCGCCCCGCGCCGCTGAAGAAACACATCGGAATCTATGCTTATCGCCGCGAAATTCTCCTACAGTTTGCGCAATGGAAACCGACTCCACTAGAAGTAGCGGAATCATTGGAACAACTCAGATTTTTGGAGAACGGCGTGGCCATTAGGATGGTCCAAGGACAGGGAAGCGTTGTGGCCGTGGACACTCCAGAGCAAGCGGAAGAAGTGCGGAGACTCATGGAGTCGAATCCCTCGCCTAATTCTTAGCAGGGACTTTCGCGCCGAGGAACGCAGGGTGGTTTCGGAACGCGTACGTTATACTGAAGAACCTTCAAGCAGCGCCGCTTGACGGCCATTGGATTGGTCTCATGGTAGCGGCCTACGAAATAAGTCATCACTGGGAGGAGCCCGAGGAACTGCACGAGTTGCTCGAGCACATCCGTCATGACCGGCCCGATGCCAACATCAAGAAGATTCGGTTTGCCTACTACTTAGCCGAGCAGGCACATTCGGGACAGGCTCGAAGCAGCGGCGAACCCTATATCCACCATCCGTTGTCGGTCGCGAAAATTTTGGCCGACCTGCGGATGGATGACGATACGATCTGCGCTGGCCTTCTGCACGACGTCATCGAGGACAATCCGGAGTTCACCGCCGAGCGCATAACACGGGACTTTGGCGAGGACGTGATGATGCTGGTGGAAGGCGTCACCAAGCTGAAGTTTCGAGCGGTAAGCGAAATGTCGGAGCGGCAGAAAGCCGCCGCGGAGGCCACTCGGGCCGGGGAAAGCCTTCGGAAAATGCTGCTTGCGATGGCGAGCGACTTCCGGGTCATGGTCATCAAGTTGGCCGACCGCCTGCACAACATGCAGACCTTAGACGCCCTCCCACCGGAGAAGCGCACCCGAATCGCCAACGAGACGCTCGACGTATTCGCTCCCCTTGCCGCCCGACTGGGAATCTGGCAAATCAAATGGCAGTTGGAGGACTTGGCCTTCAAGCATTTGCATCCCACCGAATTTCAAGAGGTCAGCGAACTTGTAGCTAAGACTCGCACTCAGCGGGAGGAAGAGCTTCGCGACGCGGTCGTGCTTTTGAAGGACCGGGCGGAGAAGAAGGGCCTCGAAATCCTGGAGATTCAGGGAAGGCCGAAGCACTTGTATTCGATCTTCAACAAGATGGTCAAGCAAGGTCTAGCCTTTGACGAGATTTACGACCTACTGGCACTTCGAATTGTCGTCAGGGATGCTTCGGACTGCTACGTGGCGTTGGGCATCATCCACGACCTCTGGGTACCGATTCCCGGGCTGTTTTACGATTACATTGCAAAGCCTAAACCGAACGGCTACCAGTCGCTGCATACCAAAGTGGTAGGCCCGCACGGCGGTCCCCTCGAAGTCCAGATTAGGACAATGGAAATGCACGAGATTGCGGAGTATGGAGTTGCCGCGCACTGGACATACAAGGAAGGCAAAGCATCTCTAGATGAGACGAAACGTCTCAAAAACCTGCGTGAGCAACTCTTCGACTGGTCCAGCGACGCACGGACTTCCTCTGACTTCCTGCGATCGATCTCCACCGATCTTTTTAGCGAACAAGTTTTCGTGTTCACACCGAAGGGCGACGTCATCGACTTGCCGAAGGGCTCCAGTCCGGTCGACTTCGCTTTCCGCGTGCACACCCAGCTCGGCATGACGCTTGTCGGAGCCAAAGTGAACGGCAGCCTGGTGCCGCTCAACACTGTGCTGAAGAACGGTGATGTGATTGAATTGATCACCCGCTCCAACGCTCAGCCAAGCGCGGACTGGCTCAAGTTCGTCAAGTCTGCTCACACCCGCAACAAGCTTCGAAGTCATTTCCGCAAGGTGACGAAGAACGAAGATGCAGCAAGGGGCCGAGACATGCTGGAGAAGGAGCTCCGGTCCCTGGGACTCGACCCTAAGCAGTATCTGGGCGATGACAAAGTCGGCGCATTGACAAGCCAGATCACCGGGTGCGAAAACGCGACGGATGTCCTGGCCCGCGTTGGTTTAGGTCTGACATCGGTGCAGGCGGTGATTTCGAAGCTCCGCGGGACGATCAGCGAACTTCCAAGTGCGGACCGAATTGAGGTAACTCGCACAAAAGAAGGCAAGATTACGCTCGTCACTAGCGGCATCGACAACGTGATGGTGAACCGGGCCAAGTGCTGCAGCCCCATCCCCGGAGACGAGGTCGTGGGATATGTGACCCGCGGCCGAGGAATTATGCTACACCGGCGCGTCTGCCCGAACGCGATGAGTTACATGACGAACGAGCCTGAGCGCCTCATTAGCTACGACTGGCCCTCGGATGGAAGTCATTATGCGGTTGGATTGAAGATTATCACCGTCAACCGAACCGGGCTCCTGATGGATATCAGCACTATCTTCGGCGAGGCCAAAACAAACGTGTCCGCCGCTAAGATCCGGACGCTACCAAACCACACGGCGGAAATCGAAGTCACCATCGACGTCACCGATACGGATCAACTTCAGGCCGTGATGAACAAGATCAGCAATTTCTCCGACGTCATTTCGATCTTGAGAATGTTCGGACGCACAGCCTCAAAGTGATTCTGAATAATCAGTCGGCGGAAGACCAATCAGCTTTCTACTTGCGGTCCTTACGGGACGGAAATCGGCGTTTACGGTCGAATAGGCGCGAATTGCATACTCCAAGCAAATGGCGGTTGCGGTGACCACATTAAGGGAATTGATCAGTCCGTAGAGTGGGATTGCGATAGAAGCGTCGCATTTCGCTTCGATTTCACTAGGAACTCCAGCATTCTCCTCTCCAACCACAATCGCGCATGGAAAGGTCCATTCAAAATTGGCAACGTCGATGGCTCGTTCGGAAATCGTGAGAGCGACGATGGTGCAGCCGTCGGCCCGAGCGCTTTCCAATGCCGTGTCTGGCTCATTCCAGCTCCAAGGCTGCCAGCCTTTACTGCCTCGTTGGGCGGCAAAGTCGATGGCCCGATCGGGCTCCTTGGCGAAGTCCACCTGTTGTATTCGGTAAGCATCGGCGACTCTGGTCATGCCTCCTTGATTGATGGACTTGCCGAGAGGCAACACGATCAGCCGGATCGGGGCACGCTCAATCTGGGAATAGATTTCTCGGAGTCCAGGGTCGTTCGCCGTCTTTCCCCCTGACTCCCAGGCGTTGTTCAATGCATCGTGCATGCGGCGTTGGCGCTCCTGCCATCGGATCATGGGCATGGGGATATTTTATGCAACCTAGCAAAAATAACGGATTGGATACGGTTTTTCCTGCCAACGATTAACTGTAACCGCACTGGCTGGAAGGTCCATTAGCTTGCAAGCATGGACAAGCGGAAGGAATTGGAATGGCCCGAAAACAACTTAAGATCGTCCGGCTTTTGGAACCAGAGCTTTGCCTGGAATGTCGCTTTGCGCAAACTGCCGACGTCGAGAGTGCAACGGGAACCCAGCAGCGCATGATCTATTGCCGTCGGCTGGACTGCGACAACTGGGACATCATCAACGCCGAGCCTGCCCGAAGTATGCAGGTCGACGACTACGGCTTCGATAACGCCGCCTGATCCTTCTTCACGGCGTAGACATCCACTTCAACCCCAGGGGAATAACACACGTGCTCCCATGGCATTGTGGGCAGTGCGTTGGCCCTCATCATTGATTCCTGGCCGCTTTCGAGGTCAGCGGAGAACAGCGAGTAAGGTTCGTGGTGAACTTGCCCGGTAACGACCTTGCCGTGGAATTTGCTATAAAGCAAATAGCGTTCGATTAGAAAGAATTCGAGACTCCCCGGCTCAGCGTACGGCCACTCTTCTTGCCGCTTGATGCGGAGATCGTGCGCGGCTTCTGTGGAGCCCCGCCGAACGGAGCGGTAGCGGATCTCATCGTCCTGCCGGTCGATGTTCATTTCGGCCCTATGATAGGGCAGTCCAAAGGTTGCACGAGCGCCCCAAACCGCCAATGAGCTTTCAGCATCCAGACTGAAGAACCAGATTCCCGGATTCTTGCCTTCTCGATGCACATAGGTGCGGACATTGGTTTCCGGGAAGGTGTGCATGCCCGGGATCTTCGGCATTTTCAGCACCCGGATGCCCGTCATCCAAAAAGGAACCAATCCCACCCATGCCCTCCCGTCATAAGTGTCGACCGTTAACTCCTCCGGTAGGAGTTTTTGGACAACTTCTGGTTCGACGGAATAGTGAAGAAATGTTAGGTCACGCCAAAGGTGGCGCATCAGTGGTCGTCCGCTGGGACGCCTCCGGAGCATCAACTGTAGGGATGGATCCAGCTGATTCACCGGTTAATCGCCTCGTGCCACTCCGCGAAAGCGGTTTGGGCAGCCTCCAGCTTCTTAGCCCGCTTAACTCCTTTGTCCCGTGTCGGCTCGGCGGGATCAGGAAAGAGGCCCCAGTTGATATTCATTGGGGCGAATTCTCGATCAGTTTGATCTTGTAGGTGGGAAACAAGCGAACCGTAGGCGCAGGCTCGAGGAGGGATCGAAAGTTGATCTCCAAGGATCGCCGCCAAGCCCGCATAAATACCCACCGCCGCGGACTCCACATATCCTTCTACACCAGTCAGCTGGCCGGTAACAAACAAGCCAGGTTTTTCTGCGAACTCCAGATTAGCCTTCAGTACCCGTGGGGCATCGATGTAAGTGTTCCGGTGAATGACGCCATAGCGAACGAATTCTGCGTTCTCTAGTCCGGGCACCATTCGGAACACCCGCCGCTGTTCTCCCCACTTGAGGCGAGTTTGGCAAGCCACGAGGGAGTAGAGTGACTTTTCCTTGTTCTCGGGGCGAAGCTGCAACGCGGCCCACGGTCGTCGGCCCGTTCTGGGGTCGGTGAGCCCCACGGGCTTAAAATTACCAAAAGCGAGAGACCTTGCTCCCTTCTCTGCAATCGCCTCGATGGGCGTGCAGCCAGCAAAGTACTTCACCTTCTCCAGGAAGCGCTCTTCAGCGGTCCCGGCGGAATCTTCAATGGCATAACCGGCTCCGACCTTTACTTCTCCGCGCACCCCTCCCGCTTCAAAAGCATGGATTGGCGCTCGCTCCGCGTCGACCAATTCGCGTACAAACGCATCGTACGAGTCCTTGTCGAAAGGACAATTCAGATAGTCGTCGCCGCCACCTTTGTCATACCGGCTTTGGGCAAATGCCACCGACGTGTCGATGGAACTGGCCTCAACGGTTGGGCTTACCGCATCATAAAAGTACAGGTGCTGGCGGCCGGTGATTTCCGCGAGCCACTGGCTCAATTCGGGCGAAGTGAGAGGCCCCGTAGCGATGATCAGCTTCTCGTCCGAGACTAACACGTTTTCCGCCATTTCGGGAGTGAACTCTTCTCGAATCACCTCAATGAGCGGCTCGCTTTCCAGCTTGCGAGTGATAGCCTTTCCGAATGCCTCTCGATCCACTCCGAGAGCCTCTCCGGCGGGGACTTCGTGCTCTCGAGCGGTTTCCAAAACGATCGATCCCAGCGCGTCCATTTCGGCTTTTAGCTGCCCGGCCGGCGAAGTCGGCAACTTGGATTTGAATGAATTGGAGCAAACCAACTCCGCAAAATAGGAGCTGGTGTGCGCCGGCGTCATTCGCGATGGACGCATTTCGTAGAGCTTGGACTGAACGCCCCGACGGGCGAGCGCCCAAGCGGCTTCGACCCCGGCGAATCCGGCGCCGACAACGGTGATCATTCTCCTATTCTGGCTGTTCCTTAAGCCGATAGACATAAAGGTGCTGGGCCGTTCCGAAATGGTCGTATGGCAGTCCACAGAACTTGATCGGCCCTTCGGGATCGGTAGTGAGTTCTTCAATACCCCAGTCAATTTGGTAGTCGGTTACGAGCACTTTGGGTTTCTGGGCACGGACATCTTCTTCCAACTGTTGGAAGAACTCCTTTCGAATAGAGTCTGGGATCCAGCCTTCCAACCTAATGAACGCGTTGGTGAAGTGTTGCGACACAGAGCGCCTTTCCGACATCAAGTACAAAGCAGGATCGAAGCAGTAGGCGATGATGGGTCCGCCAGAAGGGTCGGCTTGGCGGATCATCTGCGCGGCCTTCTTGCTTTGGGGATACCAGTAGAAGTTGTGGATAAAGAGCCGATCAAAGCGATCTTGCTGTAGCCGGCCGGTTAACAACTGTATCGGCACGATGTAGAACGAAACGTTTCTCACCAGCAACAGGCCAAAAAGTCCGCAGGCAAGCGCCACCACTGTGAACCTAAACTTTGGCAGCTTTACCAACAATAGCTCGTCTGCTCGCTTAAGTGCGAGACCGGAGATCAGCGTGATCGGAAGCAGCCAGGGAACGAAATGGTAAAGGAAATATTTGTTTTGTAGGATCATCTGAGCCCAGTAAGCCAGGATCCAAATCCAGAGCACCCACTGTCTCCTCAATGATTTGACCAGGATCATGGACAGCAGTGAGAAGAAGGTCAGGAAGTGGGTGATCGGGAAGAATTCAAAGATTCCAAAGACAACTTGCCGGAATCGTTTTGCATCGAATCCGCCCTCGCTCTGGGCATAGGCTGCCTGGGCTTCGATCAGCACTTGTAGCTCACGCGTGTGACCGGTAACTAGGTAAATCAGGAAGAAGGCAAGTCCAGGCACCACTCCGCCCAAAACAAAGGTCACGATTGCTTTCCATCCGGGCTTAGACTGGATGAGCGCCAGAAATGGCACGATCGCCAAAAGCAGAAACGTGGTCTTCAAAGTGACCATGAAGCCAACCAGGATTCCTGCGATCAGAATGCTCGGCAGGCTATTCGATCGCGTCTGAACCAGGTGCAAGCTCAACAGCAAAAACGGGGCAGCGAAGCTCTCGGCTTGAGCCGTGGCGCTAAAGTTGAATTCAAGCCAATAGCACGAAGCGTAAAGAAATGCCGCTATCGCGCCTGCTTTCCAATTCCCAAAGTTCCTGGCCACCAGGATCAAGAGATAGGAGATGATTGCCACGCAAATCAAGTCCATGATTCTGGGTGCGAGAATCACATCTCTGAAAAGGAATTGTCCGAGTGCATAGATGTAAAACACTCCCGGAGGCTTAATGTCCCAGGCATCCACATATGGCAGCCCCCCGAGCAGGATGGTCTGCCCAATGTAGGAAAACATCCCTTGGTCGGGACCGTGTGGGTAAAGCAAGCTGGGAAGCCCCATCAGCGCGCAAATTGCGGCTATGATGGCCGCCGTCACATGCGGAAACTTCAAATTTGTCCCGGGCACAAACAAAGGACGATTTGATGCCGACCTATGCAGGTGTTAAATCGATTCCGGCACGACAACTTGTCCAGATTTCGCGCTCTCGATTGCGGCCAGCGCGATGGAAACCGCCATCGCGCCATCATAGCCCGTTACAGGCGGCGTCGAGCCTCCTTTTACGGCATTTAAAAACGATCGCAGTTCGACGTAGTAAGGGTCATCAGTCGGCGAGATCGCGCCGTCGTTAAAAATACGTCCATCGACCGAAGTTCGCAGAGCCACATTTTGCCGCGAATCATGCTGAATCAAGCCTTGGCTGCCAGCTACCTCGAAGGTAGTGCGAAAGCCACTTGGGTCCATCCAGGTCGCTTCCACATGGGCCACTGCGCCAGAATGAAAGGTGAGCGTGGTAAGTGCGTAGTCGGGACCGCTGCCTGCTTGGATTCCGACTGATCGGGAGTAGAGGTGTTTTATCTCGCCGAGCGTCCATCGGAGCCAGTCAAAGTCATGGACGGCCAAGTCTAATAGAACACCACCTGAGCGTTCGTAATCTTGAAACCAGCCCCGCGAACCCATCGGCGCTGTGCCACCCCTTCTTGTGCGCGCGGCCGACGGT
>JAFAFM010000323.1 GCA_023423495.1 Armatimonadota bacterium | reverse complement strand
GGTCATGACCGGTGCCAGGACTGCGGCGATAAAAACTCGGTCTCTCAGCAACGTCAAGCAAACTGCCCTTGCTTTGATCATGTATTCCGCGGACTGGCATGATCGAATGCCGCCTGCTAATCGTTGGATGGATCTCACGATGCCGTACACCAAGAACGTTGAAATATACAAATCACCAATGGTCGTCAAGGACAATCCATCCGCTTACGGATATGCGTTTCGGAAGGAACTGGACTTAAAGGACTCCAAGAAGGTGAAAGATCCGGCTCGGAAAGCGATGGTCTTTGACAGCACGCTCTTAAACAAAAATGCCACGTCGAACCTGGAAACGCTGCCCAGGCCGGGTCGTTATAACGGTTCGAACACCATCGGCTTTTTGGATGGGCACGTGAAGTCATTCAAAGATACTTTGTTAAATCAAAAAGACAGTACTGGCAGAAGAATCCTCGAATAAGCAGTACAGTTTGCCGGTCTATGTCTTTTAGGGTTCACTAGCGCTATGACCGATATGCAATCCACAACGGCGTGGGACCGAATTGTCGAGAAAGGGGTCCAAGAGTACATTTCCCGCGTATCAGATCGCGAGGCCATGGACCTCGCTGAGACCTACGGCACCCACAACTATCACCCATTGCCAGTGAATCTGGTTCGCGGGAAAGGAGTACGTGTCTATGATGGCTCCGGAGTGGAGTATCTGGACTGTATCGGGAGCTATTCAGCTGTAGCGCACGGCCATCTAAGCCCGTTCGTGGTGAAGTCGGTTATGGAGCAGCTTGAAAAGCTGACGCTGGTCAGTAGGGCGGTGTATTGCTCGGAGTTGGGAGTGTTTCTTAAAGCCCTGTGCGACTATTCCGCTCTCGATATGGCGTGCCCGATGAATACGGGGGCCGAAGCCATCGAAACCTGTATTAAGATCGCGCGCAAGTGGGGTTACACAAAGAAGGGGGTGGCCAAAGATCAAGCTGAGATTATCGTGGCCAACGGCAACTTCCACGGAAGAACCACGACGATTGTCGGCTTTAGCTCCGAGCCGCAGTACCGAGAGCTTTTCGGTCCGTATGGGCCAGGATTTAAGTCGGTTCCGTTCGGCGACGCCTCCGAAGTCGAATCCGCGATAACGGAGAACACTGTCGCCATGTTGATGGAGCCCATTCAGGCCGAGGGTGGCATCGTCATTCCGTATGACGGTTATCTCCATGACCTGTGCGATATCTGTGCCCGGCACAACGTGCTTGTCATTTGGGATGAAGTACAGACGGGATTTGCCCGAACCGGACGTAAATTCGCTTGGAATCACGAAGATGCCTACCCTGATCTCATGGCGGTGGGCAAGCCGCTCGGCGGAGGAATGTATCCCGTGTCAGCGGCGGTCGGGCGTCGCGACGTCATGGAAGTCTTTGAGCCCGGTGATCATGGAAGCACCTTCGGAGGAAATCCACTGGGCTGCGTCATCGCAATTGCTGCTTTGGCGGAAATGGAAGTCGACGACTATGCGGGCAGATCAGAGCGGATGGGTCGCCTGATGATGGATGGCTTTAGAGCTCTGCAAAGTCCCTTCGTTAAGGAGGTCCGTGGAAAGGGCCTGCTCATCGGACTTGAAGTGGAAGGGGTCGATGGTGGGAAGCTGACGGAGGCTTTCCTGGACCATCGCCTGCTTACTAAAGAAACCCGACGACATACTTTCCGCTTTGCTCCACCGCTGACGATCACGGAAGACGAAGTAAGTCAAGTTGTTGAGCGTGTGGGTGCGGCTCTGCGATCTCTACATTAGGCTGAAAGGGAACTCGGCCACCGGGAATTCGTTGCTACCCGTAGGAGACCCATGAATCGACGATCTGTTTGCGTAACCGCCTCAACCTTCCTGGCAGTGACGGCTTTGGCGGCGGGGATCTTGCAAACCGCTGAGGGGCGCGGGCGCGCCTCCAGTCCAGACGGACGGCGGTCCAATTTCCAGTTCAGCGTCCGCAAGTTGACGGACGGTCCACAAAACAGAAAGACCGGGACTGCCCATTTTGAGGTAACCGGAAGGTCAATCGTAGATGTGGTCCGGATTGAAATGCGTGAGTTGAGGGACCTACGCGTCGATGGCCAGGCCGCACGCTTCGAGGGACCGGGTTCCATAAGACTTCAGCGGCAGGGTGGGCCAGTCGAGCGGAACGGTACGGTCACTGTCAGTCTGCGAGACGCGCGACGGATTGGCGGTAACAGAGATAAGATTTCCCTCCAATTCCAATCGAGTCCGAGCGATGTATCGTACACGTTTGAAGGAACAGTGACGGAAGGGGATGTTGCGGTCAACAAGCGGCAGGATCGGTGACAGGGGCTTCGTTATATACTTAGGTTTATGCTCGCGGCAGCAATGGTTTTACTGACATCGCAATTGGCGGATCCGGGTCCGGATAACTACAGGACCTGGCTCAAATTCATCCAGCCGGATGCGAAGGAGCAAGCCTACAAGGAGATCGACTGGCGCAACAAATTTTGGCCGGCAGTGCAAGAAGCTAAACAACTGGGGCGTCCCATCCTCCTTTGGACAATGAACGGCCACCCGCTGGGCTGTACGTGAAACAATGGCGTCCGCGGACGCCAGTTGGTCTGGTCAGACCCTGAAATCAAACGGTTAAGCAAGGAATTCGTCACAGTTGCCGACGAAGCCTACTACCTTTATCCCGAAAACGCCGAGCACCTTAAACGTGCCATGACGCGTCAGGATACGCAGTTCTTCCATCGTTATGGAATCGCAATGCCTCCAGGCGCTTGGAATGTACGGGGCACTAAGCAGGGAATCTATATGATGGGGCCCGACGCGGAGTATCTCGAGGGACGGTTTGCTGCCTCAGGTGAACCGCAAGACATCCGGGCTCGGTTAAGCCGCGCGTTGGAAAAGTGGGAGGCGCTCAGGAAAGAAAAAGGTTACGCGCAGAAACCGATCCCATCAAAGCCATGGTCTCCACCGATTGGAGTCGAGGGGGAACTCATTCTCAGAGTCAACTTGAGGGATTTGCCCCGTGGGCCGGGAGATAAGAGTGGAGCTCGGAGGCATGAACTTGAGGGCACCGGACTGTGGAATGATTTCGTCCGTTGGGCTTGGAACGAGAATTGGGTCGCCATAGAGACCGCCTCAACATTCGTGCCGAAGGGTAATGGCATTGAAGTCGTGCATCCAGAGACTGTGAGACGAATCGCTCGCGAGGTGCTTGTCGACAACGTGCGAGGGCAGACTCCAGAATGGAGGTCGGAAGATGTAAAGCGTGCGACGCTCACGATGAAGCGCCTGGCAGATAGCCGAATCGAGTATGTGGGTGAGGTTGCCATGGAAGCTGGCTCACGCGGATATGAAGCCAAGCTGTATGGCCAAGGAGTATGGAACGGCAAAGCGTTCACAGAGCTCGATATCGTTGCTCTGGGTATGAGGCGTGGCAAAGGGAGCTTTAACCAACGCGAAAATGATCTCGGACCGGCCCCAATGGGAGTCTCCCTGAGCTTAAGGCAGAAGTGAATCCTTAACGATAGTTGACGAAATTAACGGGGAACGCCAGGTCCAAACCTTTGACGAACTGAATCGCCTTTTGCAGGTCGTCTTTGCTTTTACTCGTGACCCGCACCTCTTCGCCTTGGATTTGGGCGTTCACCTTCAGTCCTTTATCCTTGATCTGCTTAATCAGAGCCTTAGCCTGGTCTTGGGCGATCCCAGCTTTAAAGGTTAACTTGGTGTGAACACTGATTCCGGCGCCGGGCTCGATCTTGCCCCACTCGATCTGGCGAGGGTCGATACCGCGCTTAATGAGTTTGGAGAATACGATGTCCTTAACCTGTTCAAGGCGGAATTCATCGTCAGCAATGACCTTGATATCTTCCTTTTCCGCGACAATTTCCGCTTTCGTGCCTTTCAAGTCGTAGCGGTTGTGCAGTTCCTTTTGAGCTTGGTCGATGGCGTTCTTGACTTCCATCTGATCCACGCGAGACACGATGTCGAACGAGAAATCCTGCGCCGCCATTTATGCCTTCTCCAAGTCCTTGGATTGAACAAGTTGGACATAGTGGGCATCAAAATCCATCTCTTCCTTCGAGAGCTGTTTCTTCTGCTCCTCTGAAATGTTATTGAGAAACTTTTCGCGCATCCGGAGAGTGGCTTCCTTTTGGACGCCCGCCGTGATCTTCGTCATGAACTCCGGATCGATCTTGATTGCGATTTCCGCATCGCTGTAGTTGTTTTGGATGGTTCCCACCAGGCCAGCCATGTGGTCGTAATAGCGATTCGATTTACGGTCTTCTTCAGTGACCGGGCGGGAAACAATGCGGACTCGATCCCCTTCTTTCCAGGTGGGCATAAGGGGATTTTACCGCTTCGGAGATTAGTTCTTCTTGATCTGTCCCACCTTGCGCACAGCGGTGCCAACTCCAGACTGATTGGGAGTGCTGGAGGGCGCGACGCCTGGAGCTGGCACATCGGATTGCACAACAATCGATGCATCGTCCTTTTTGCCACAGCCGACAATGGCCAAGATGAGAAAAGCGAGAAGTAGAGTCAAGACTTTCATTGAAGATCCCAAACATATTGTGAAAGGCCTGGCTCCGTAGTAGGAACGGTGACCTGAGTTGTTAAGGATGTGTTCGCGCCAGATTTGTCGAATCTGAAACCGCTACCTGCGCCAAGCTGTCCGGGTTTTCGCTTCCCGGCATGCCCATCCATCCAAGCCACGATCATATTGTCAGCATGTCGCAGCGTATTGCCTGCGGTGTAGCGACCGGTAACCGGCGTAAGACCAAAAGCGGCCAAGTCGAAATCTCCGCCCTTGCCCCAGTTCGCTGGCGGCTGGATTCCTGCGGGAGGGAATGCCAGTAAT
>JAFAFM010000314.1 GCA_023423495.1 Armatimonadota bacterium | reverse complement strand
TTCTCAGTCGGTGCTGCGGACATGGTTTGAAGAGCCGCCGGGTTGGCTGGAAGAGCGAATCGCAAAGCACCAGGCGATTCGGGACGACCTTCTGGAGATTTTCAAGAGTGTGCCTGGTGTTGAGGTTCGGACTCCCGAAGCAGGCAGCTACTTATTTCCGCGATTGCCCGCGCTCGATGTTCCTCTATCGCATTTTGTTTCTGCGCTACGCGTGCAGGCGTCGGTAATTGTCACTCCGGGAACTGAGTTCAGTCCGGACGCGACGGACAGCATCCGCCTTAACTTCTCCCAGAACCACCACGCGGCGGTGAATGCGGTCGAACGCATCGTCGAGATGATTCAGCACTACCGGACAGCTTAATCACGCTCCAAAAGCGATCTCAGCGCCTTTGCATTCTTGATTGCGAATCCATCGCGGTCATTGTTGAAGTAGATCCAAGACTCCTGGGCGCCTGATTTCAGGATTCGGTCCGCCCATTCGCACAGCTCATTCTCGGCGTAGTCGTGCCGATACCACCGGGTGGTGCCATGAAATCTTACGTAAATGTCATCCGCGGTCTTGACGAGCGCATCAGGAAGCCGCGGGCCGCTGCAGGAACAGAAAATGATCCCCTTCTTCCGGAAGGCTGCATAGACCTCCTCATTCCACCAGCTTGCGTGTCGAAACTCTACGACATTACGCCTCGATGGATCGAGTTGGCCGACAATGTTGTCGAGTCGCTCTTGGCTAAAGCGAAACCTGGGCGGTAACTGGAACAAAAAGCAGCCGAATCGGTCGCCCAGCATGTCGGCGATGTATCCAAAATCCTGAACCAGTTCCGCAGTCCCTTCGAACTTCTTCACGTGCGTGACGAGTTCCGAGACTTTCACCGTGTAAACGAAGTCGTCCGCGTGTTCAGCCTGCTTTATCCAGGTTTTGACCGTGGCGAGGGTCGGCCAGGAGTAAAAAGGCGCGTTCAATTCGACCGTGTCGAAGTTCTTGGAGTAGTAACGAAACCACTCGGTTCGAGCGATTGTCTCCGGATAAAAAAGCCCGTTCCAATGCCAATAGAACCACCCGGAGCAGCCGACATGGAATCGTTTGAGTCGTGTTGACCCCGGTAAAGCTGGACGGGGATTCTCCAGCCTCGCGGCATGCATCTTTTCTGCACGACAGTAACTTGCCAAACGCTGCTTTTCGCGTTTGGCATTTCGGGCCAGGAGGCGCTGCCTTATGCGGTCGAGGTCATCCATGTGCAGTCTCTATTTCAGACTGCTGGGATTTATGGGCCCGACTAGTGTCGAATAGGCTTCATGGATACGCCATCGGGGCTCTTCTGAACTTCGATGCGGCTCAGCGTCTCTCCCGAATTCAGATCCACAACGACCACCGAGTTGTCGTTCCGAAGCGTTACTAGGGCGAAATTGCTGTCCGAATACGGCCAAACTCCTGCCGGAGATGGGTTCGGTACTTGAAGCTTGACTCCGCTGGCGCCGACTTTGATGCGCCTCGTGACCGTCATCTTCTCCACGTCGCAAACCACCAGTTCGCCCGACATCGCATGGGGTATGAGCGCCCACTTGCCGTTGGGCGTGAACTGCACCCGGTACGGGAAGCCCTCGGAATCGATCTTCTTGACCACCTTGCGCGTGGCCATATCGATCACTGAGATCGTATCTTCGGCTCGGTTCCCCGCCCAGATAGTCTTGCCATTCGGGGCGATTCCCACGCCTTCGCATTCGTTGCCGGTCGAAACCGTCTCAAGCTTCTCCCCGCTCTTAAAGTCGAAGATGGTGACGCTGCCTCCGCCCATGTTCGAGCTCACCAGCCGATTTGCGCCCAGATTGAGGGACAGCATGTGTGATCCCGCCTGACCGGTTACGTACTCACGCTCCACTTTGCCAGCTTCGACATCGACGAGAAGCATGCGTTGGTTTCGCTCGTCTGTGCAGACGACTTTACGATCGTCGACCCATTCCACGCCGTGGGGCATCGCCTGGCGGTCAAGCTCGATGCGCTTCACTTCCTTCTTGGCATCCAGGTCGAGGACGCTCAGCGAAGATCCCGGTCCGGAACCCTTCTTGAAGTAATTGGTAACCACCGCTCGCTTGCCGTTTGGTAAAACAGCCGACTCGTGCGGGCCATTTCCTACCGAAACGTGCACAACTTTATTCGTGGCGAGGTCCACAATCGAGGCAGTGTCGGACTGCTGGTTCACAACAACTGCCGTGCCGGTGGGCTTGGCTACCAGCACAAAAAGGGTGAGAGTGGCGATCATCGCAAAACCCTACCCGTTTGGCAAGCCGCAGAATTCCCGCATCCAAGACAAATGCAATCTCGCGGTTTAAACTGAGATATGCCGCACATCATCGTTTACTGTCCACCCCTTGACAGAGACCGAAAAATTGCCTGCGTGGCCGGTCTTACTGAAGCATTTGAGCGCGCCACAGGACATGGCGCAGATATCCTGACAATCCACATCGAGGAGCATTCCTACGACAATATCGGAGTCGGAGGAAAGTTACTTTCTGAGGCATTTCCCGAACTGAAGGAGAAGGAACGCAGAATCTTAGAAGAGCAGGATTGAGATGTCAGAAGGACCTAGCCGGTAGGATAGTTGCATCGTGACCACGTTGACCCTCAATTTCTGCCTCTTGGCCATGACGCTGGCGCCTCTTCAGGGCTCGATTTCGGGAGGTGAGCTCAAATTGGAGCAGGCCGCATTCGACGTGCAGGCATACGATATCGCGATCAAGATCGATCCCGCCGCCAAGTCCATCTCCGGCACCACGATCATGGATGCCAAAACGGTCATCCCCACCGCCTCCATTTTGCTGGACTTGCACGACAACTTCACGGTTTCAAGCGTGACCGACGGCAAGTCTGGCTTGCGATACGAGCGGCTGAAGGGTGGCCTACGGGTCTACTTTCCCGCTTCCAAGCAGCCGGGAGATCCCATCCGAACGCAAATCGCGTATTCGGGCCAGCCCCACGTAGCGCGGAATGCACCGTGGGACGGCGGCATCGTGTGGGCGAAGACGCCAAGCGGGTCGGATTGGGTTGCGGTGGCTTTGCAGGGAGCCGGGGCAGACCTCATTTTTCCTTGCAAGGATCACCCTTCGGACCGGCCCAACCGGGCCACGATGCGGTTGACCTCTCCAGATCCGCTGGTTGCCGTGGGTCCTGGCAAGCTTCAGAAGACGGAGAAGAACTCTGACAAAACCTCCACGTACACCTGGCAGATGCCGTTGCCGATCAACAATTATTCGCTGGTTTTCAACGCGGCGCCATACGAATTGGTTAAAGACTCTGCGAAATCCATCACCGGCCAGACGGTGCCGATTCATTACTACGTGTTGCCGGAGAACAAGGATAAGGCGCCCAAGCTAATCGAGGAGCAGAAGAAGTACCTGGCCTTCATGGAGAAGTACTGCGGTCCCTTCCCTTTCCGAAGCGTCAAATTGGGCATCGTCGAGACCCCCCACCTGGGCATGGAGCACTCCACCGCCGTCGCGTATGGCAACCGCTACCGCTTCGCGCCCGACGGCCTTGACTGGCTGTTGCTCCACGAATTCGGGCACGAGTGGTGGGCCAATCTGGTTTCGAACGCGGACTGGCGGGACATGTGGATCCATGAGGGCTTCCAAAGCTTCCTGGACACCTTTTACATCGAGCAGATTCGCGGCAAGGACGCTTACTTTACAGCGATGCGAAACCGTCGGCGTGCCATAAGAAATGCGGCGCCCGTCGCGCCTAGAGCCGAAACTTCCAGCGCTGCCTACGGGGGCGACATCTATGACAAGGGCGCGCTGGTGCTGCATTCCCTGCGGTACCTGGTCGGGGATGATGCCTTCCTCCGCTCTATCCGCCGCATGGCTTATCCAACTCCAGAGGCCGAACGGTGGAACGACGGGCGCGCGCTCCGACTAGTCACTACCGACGACTTCGTCAATATCGCTTCCCGCGAAGCGGGCCAAGATCTGCGCTGGTTCTTTGAGGTCTACGTTCGGCAAGCCAAGCTTCCGACGCTCAAATCGGAAGCGGTGAATGGCATCCTCCGCCTGGAGTGGGTCACCCCCGACAATCTGCCGTTCCCGATGCCGGTCGACGTGGTTGTGAATGGCAAGACGGTTCGCCTCCCCATGACGGGCGGAAAGGGCAGCGTCAATTTTTCGGGACAGCCGCCCGTGATCGATCCGAACGGGTGGGTGCTTCGGGAGTTGCCGCCGCGAACCTAGCCCAGATTACATATCTGGGATTTCGGGTTCGACCAGCTTGGCCAATTGGTCCAGCGACTCCTGCCAACCCAGATAGCAACCTTCAACCGGAATAGCGGGCGGCAAGCCTTCCTGCACAATGGACACCTCCGTGCCCACGGACACGGGTTTGAATTCATAGGTCGTCGTCATGGTTCCAGGCATATTGGGGTCGTCGAAGCGATCCGTGGCCACGATGCGTTCATTGGGAACCAACTCCAGATACTCGCCACCGAAGGAATGTCCGTTCCCGGTGGAAAAGTTGGTGAAGGACATTCTAAATCTGCCACCCACCTTGGCATCCATCTCGTGGACGGTACAAGTGAATCCGTGCGGCGGCAGCCACTTGCAGTTTGCGGCGGGATCCAGGATGGCTCTATACACCTTCTCCGGAGGCGCCATAAATACTCGGTGCAGCCGCACCGTGCCAGTTTCCGTTGATCGTTCAGCCTGCATAGTGTCCATATTAACTCCTTCTCATTTGGACGCACCTTCCACCTTCTTTGCCCCAAAGTAGAATCGGGAAAGCATGAAACTCTCGACTGAGGAACGCACCGCTTTACTTCAAGTCCTGGAGGACCGGTTTAGCAAGAATCCGAGCCGACATAAGGGCCAAATGTGGTCCGAAGTCGCCAATCTTTTGGAATCCAATCCCGACAAGCTTTGGGCGATTCAGGAGATGGAGCGCACCGGCGGGCAGCCCGACGTGATCATGCTTCCGGATAAGCAACTGGCGATGGTCGACTGCTCCCCGGAAAGCCCGGAAGGGCGGCGCAGCCTTTGCTTTGACCGGGCGGCCCTAGATGCAAGGAAGGCAAACAAACCGGAAGGCAGCGCCCTTGAGCTGGCCGAGGCCATGGGTGTGGAGCTGCTCACCGAAGCCGAATACCGGCACCTGCAAACGCTCGGCGAATTCGACCTCAAAACCTCGAGCTGGATTCAGACCCCGCCCAACATCCGTAAGCTGGGCGGCGCTCTGTTCTGCGACCGTCGGTACGACACCGTATTCGTCTTTCACAACGGCGCGGATTCGTATTACGCCTCCAGGGGATTTCGTGCGGCCGTGCGCTTGCAGCCATGATCAAGATCAAGCGGATCTATGATGAAGTGAGTGAAGACGACGGCCGGCGCATCTTGGTCGACCGCCTGTGGCCACGCGGAGTCTCCAAGGAGAAGGCCAAGATCGATCAGTGGCTAAAGGAAGTTTCGCCCAGCGCTGAACTTCGGAAGTGGTTTGGCCATGAGCCGGCTAAGTGGCCGGAGTTCTTGAAGCGGTACACGGCCGAGTTGGCGACTCAAAAGACTTTACTGGAGGAGTTGGTGAGGGAGGGTCGCGCCAGCACGATTACGCTGGTGTATTCGGCGAAGGATGAGGAGCGGAACCAGGCTGTTGCTCTGCTTGAGGTGTTGAAAGGTTTAGGGAAGTTCTGATCTCCTTCAGATCAGGTTTCCCGGCAAGTTCAATTGAAAGAGCTTTCAGCCTCAGGACTGAACTGGCGGATTGCCGCATTGGTCGAGAGGATCGGCCGGAGGCAGCAAAGACTGATTTGTTCTATCCACCTACTGATCGTAACCAATTTTTTTTAGTTGGTCACGGAGTTCCTTGTCGTAAGTGTGCAGCTGGCTTGGCGTTATAATTAGAACATCTAGAACAATTCGATTCGCGTAATCTTCTAGGTGATCGTGATGGTAGTCCGGGTGCTCAAGCAAGTATCTCAATTTCTCTATAAGATCTGTTGCCTCACCTCTTGTTAAGGCCAAGGTTGCCAAATCCACTCTTTCTCGCTCTGTTCTTGTCACTAATAACATAGATCACCACGGGTCGACGTCAATAGGATAAACCTTTGCTGTATTGTCTCAGGACGATCCATGCCGCCAACCTCGCCTTCCGCAACACCAGTCCTGAGCCTCATCCAGGTTAGGATTCTAACCTCGGAACAGTCCGATCCTACGTCGTCGCTCCCAAGCTTTGCCAGGTCATGCCGGAATTCTAGCTTTTTAGCCTCAGGACTGGACTGGCGGATTGCCGCATTGGTTGGGAAGATCGTCCTGAGGCAACAAAAGGACGCTCTGACCTGGAGTCCCTTTGCCGCCGCTACCTGATCAACTACATCGACATCGGAATGGATGTCTTCGGCAAGAGTCCTCCAGTCATTGGCGGGCAAGTGATTCTAAGTTGTCCGGGCGGCCCCTGCATGAGGTGCATAGACTTCATCAACGAGGAGACGTTGGGGCGGGAGGCGGGTCAGTACGGGAGTGCCGGTGGCCGACCACAAGTAGTTTGGTCAAATGGCGTTCTTGCTTCCTCGGCTATCGGTTTGGCAATGGACTTGATTTGCGGTTGGACAGGATTGAACAGAACCCATGAGTACCTCGTGTATGACGGCAACTATGGAACTTTGACGCAGAGTAAAACCATTCAGGGAAAACATTTCGCCTCCTGCCCGCACTTTCCCCTTGGTGAGATGGGAGACCCGGTATTTCAACCATTGTAATAATGAGCCACGACTTACGAACAATACTGAATGTTAATACGTTCTGCAAGTGCAGTCAAAGACGTACTCATTCTTTACGTCGTGTCACACAAATCTTAACTCGGGGATATAAGCAAGTGCATCAGCAACTAGCCCAAAGTGCTGCCAGGATTCAAAGGCTATTGGTGATGAGGCTTCTATTTCCAGACACGAGTTAGCGAGCAAGAAGTTACGACCAGTGACTTCTAGCGTCAGCAAATTGTTTTTCAATTTTAAATCATCTCCAGGATCGCGATAGTCCGACAGGTCAATAATTATATGATCGCCCACTATGCAGATTCCGACCATCGGTGATTCGTATACGAACACGCAGTATCCCTCGACATGGCCGTCCATTTGAAAAATCTCGATGCCTTTCGGGAATTTTCTTTCAGGCATCTCAGCTGACCTGTAGAAGAGCGTTGCCCTAAGTTGCGCTGTCATGATCCAATTCTGGGGAACCACCTGGGCATAGGAATTGGAACGCCTATGGGAGATCCCCTCGGAATTACCTGTGCGGCATCGTTCAAAAAGTCATTTATACGGTCAACTAAGGACCTACTTTCCTTAGGTGCTGGCTTGTCTGGCACGGGCATATTTGCAAAATCCTTTGCATTATCTATTGCATCGTTCGGCTTTCCTTTGCCGCAGAGCTTTTCATACTGCATAATCTTTGCCTCTAGTATTTTTTGTCGTTGCTTCATGTATGTTCTATGGCCCTGGTAACTCCCTTTCTTGCTAGGGATTCCCTTTTGCTCTTTAGTATAAAGGTCACTAAAATCATTTAGTAAATCGTTATTGCGTCGCGAAATCTCTACCCTGAGTTCATTAATGCTGTCAAGCAACGCTCGACACATTGCATCGTGCAGTATTTTGGATAAGGAGGGCAGAAGACCAATTGGATCCACGTATTTGTTAGGATTATTCTCACAATATCCATACCAATTCCTACCATCCTTAATCGGATCCCTGGTCAGGAACCGGCCCGTCGAAGCATCGTAATACCGGTGCCCCAAGAGCTTCAGCCCTGAATCTCCGTCCTCCTGGTATCCATGCTGACCAGCGAACCCGAACGGCGATGCCGAAGAACCTGTGGAAGCCACGGGCATACCGAAGGCATCGTAAGTCTTGGTCGCCGTAACTGACTGAGAACTGTTCGTTTCTAGCGAGTTCGTCCCAAGCCGGTCTGCGCCGTAGTACTTGGTTGTCGAGCTTCGGCGCTCAGAGATCCCCGGCGTGTAAGTGGCTGAGCCATCGGAGATGACCGGAGCCGTCACGTGCGCACCGTTGCGCTTGTAAGTCGCGGTGCCCGCGCTGTCCACTTTGGACACTCTTGTGT
>JAFAFM010000233.1 GCA_023423495.1 Armatimonadota bacterium | reverse complement strand
AGCTCGTTCAGAACCTAATCGTCTGCATATCCAAGGGTGGCAACTACCTTCTCAACGTTGGCCCGACGGCAGAAGGAATGATTCCCCAGCCAAGCGTCCAGCGTCTTGCAGAGGTCGGAATTTGGGTCAAGCAGAATCGGGAAGCGATCTATGGCGCGCAAGCCAGTCCTTTTCCTCGACAACTGCCCTGGGGGCGCGTCACTCGAAAGGGGAACACACTATTTCTCCATGTGTTTAATCCGAAGCCGGGACAGGTTTTGGACCTTCCTGGACTTCAGACTCGGATCGTCGGCAGGTTGAGGCAGCCAGGAACTTTCAACACCCAAGAACTTTCGCGCCCGACTTCGATTGTCGTTCCTGACTGGAAGCCGGCCGTGCCCGGCATGCCCCTAGTTTTGGCGATTACGACCGACGGCGAACCCTTAGTTGTTCCCGTGCTCCCGAAACAGGCCCCTGACGGCTCTATCGAGCTAAAAGCCATCGATGCGAAACTTAACGGTGGGCTTGGCTACGAATCGGACAAGGAGTGCATCGGCTATTGGACGAACCAGAACGACACCGTCGAGTGGGACTTCGAAGCTGTCCGCAGCGAACCTTACGTCGAAATCGAACTTGCCGCGCCCAACGACTCGGCTGGCGCTACCTTTGAGGTCCAGGTTTCGGGACAGACCTTAAAAGGAACGGTTCCCAAGACGGGCGGATGGTCAAACTTCGTGAAAGTTAAACTTGGGAAAGTGGCAATCGTAGCTCCCGGAAAAACGAAGCTGGTCGTGAAGCCTCTCAGCAAACCCGGATTAGGAGTAATGAATCTCCGTGCTGTTCGCTTGGTCGGCCTGTAGATCGCCTAAATACCGGGCGCTACAACTTAGCCAGGATCAGTGATCCACAGGAAGGTCATTATCGGCCGCTAGCCGGCCCTGCTGTCCCTTTAATCGCCACGGCCCTGTAAATTTGCGAGGGCTGACGGCTTGACGCGACTCGCAAGTGAATGAATTTGCGACATTTTCTCAACATTGAGTCGAACCAAGGCGAAATTAAAATACAATAAGAACTCGAGAAAACTAAACCGGTTTAGGGAGAGCTGAAACGGCCTTGGTTCGGAGGGAAAGCTCATGAAATCTTCTTTTAAATGGATTCTTGGCAGCGTGCTATGTGCTTCCGCGAGCACTTTGATTCAGGCTGCTGAGGTGGCGAATGGTCCAGCAACCGATCCCGTGACGGTAGATGGAGTCGCATCCGCACCGGAATATGGCGGAGCGGGCTCGATTGGTTACATTAGTGGCAGCTTGTTCCGCGCTGCACTGAACGACATTTTGTTGAACTCAACGATTACCGCCAGAGTTGGCGCAGACGCCTCAGATCCAAACGGCGACAAGGATCTTTATCTGCTGGCCCGCTTCGCACGACGATCAACCCCGTTTGGGACAGGCGAGGCTGTTGCAACGTTCAGCATCCCGCTATTCATCAATGGCACGGCTTATCCGAACGCCCTTGTTCGACTCACAAATGGCTCGCTCGGCGCGCAATTCGTAGAAGTCGATTTGGATGGTGATGGCCCAGGTGACTTCGTTCCCGCCG
The DNA here is from genome assembly GCA_023423495.1 of Armatimonadota bacterium. Lineage (GTDB taxonomy): Bacteria > Armatimonadota > Fimbriimonadia > Fimbriimonadales > Fimbriimonadaceae > 55-13. The sequence continues at coordinate 2,383 of JAFAFM010000233.1, read as the reverse complement.
GTAACTTTGGGATCAAAGGAGCCTTCGGCTTCGGTACCAGCTTCGACTTGCCGAACACTCACCTGGTCGTCGAACTCAAGCTACCGCTGGAGATTCCGAAGAAATACGGCAGGTATTTCAAGACGACAGGCCAGACCGGCAGCTTTAAACCTACTGGTGCGTTAATCCACGGATTCGCCGCGGCCGACGGTGGGATCATCGGTGATCAAAGCGAGACCTTCGTCAAAGTTGATGGCAACGGAGTGACGACGTTCAACGACGATACCGTTCCGCATATGGCAAAGATCGACTTCAAACCGAACGACAATAATAATGTCAATCCGGGCGAGATGGGTAACACCCAAGTCGGAATCATCACCGACAGCCGGGTTACCGCTTCGGATGTTGATTGGCGAACTCTCAAGCTGCAAGGCACGAATATGCCGTCTACGACTTTTGCAAGAGCCCGCAAGGCAATGCTGAAGGACTTGAACGGTGACGGCCTGCTCGACTTGCTGGTTCACTTCGATCTATCGACAGGTGCCGTAAACTCAAGCACCACCAGGATCCGCGTGTGGGGCAACCTAAATGACGGTAGTCCGATGCTCGGCTACGACAACATCGCCGTCACTGGCTAATTAGAGTTGCATAACGACGTGCTGAGCCTCTAATCTTTAGGGGCTCAGCCATTTTTTTTCATGTCGCGTACCGTTCGTGAGATTGTTCTGCTCTTTACTGATATTGAGGGCAGTACAAAGCTGTGGGAAAACCATCCGAAGGAGATGGCAACCGCCCTCATGCGGCACGATACGATCCTGCGACACGCGATCGAGTCCCATAAGGGATATGTTTTCAAGACGGTCGGAGATGCTTTCTGCGCGACCTTTGATAGTGTAAGGACCGCTCTCGCAGCTTGCGTTGCCGCCCAAATCAGCCTTCGCAATCAGAAGTGGGAGGATGCGGTCACCATCCGCGTCCGTATGGCTGTCCATGCCGGAGAGGCAGAGGAACGCGGCAATGATTTCTTTGGCAATACGGTTAACAAGGTTGCCCGGCTTTTGGCGACAGGTCACGGTGGCCTGATTCTCATCAGCTCTGCCGCCAAGACTCACGTTGAGCGGGTTAGCGACGAAACGGAGATTATCAGCCTGGGCATCCATCGGCTCAAGGACCTTCAAGAGCCCGAGGAGATTTTCCAACTCAACCATCCGCAGTTGGAGCAAACGTTCGCACAGCTGAAATCGATCCGCAGCGACACCACCAACCTTCCGGTTCAGCTCACAAGCTTCATTGGACGGGAAAAGGAGTTGGCGGACGTAAGGACTTCGCTAAAGGGGGCTCGGCTTCTGACATTGACCGGACCCGGCGGCTGCGGAAAGTCAAGGCTGTCTTTGCAGGCGGCCGCGGACATTGCCGAAGACTTTAGCGATGGTATCTGGATTGTCGAGCTGGCAGAACTCGCCGATGGTTCGACGATCGATAGCAGCATCGCTAACGCTCTTGGCGTCCGAGAATCTACAAACCAGACCCTGCGCAGCTTGCTCATCGATTATTGCCGAGAGCGGCAAATGCTCCTCATCCTGGACAACTGCGAACATGTGATTGTCGAATCGGCTAAGTTCGCGAAAGAATTGCTACAGAATTGCCCGCGTCTCAAAATCCTCACCACCAGCCGCGAGCCCCTCAGCATCCCCGGCGAGGTTATCTACAGCGTTCCGTCCTTGGCTCCGCGTGATCCTGAAGACATTGAGGCCAGCGGAGACAATATCCTCGACTACCTTAACGAAAATGACGCGGCCCGTCTCTTCATTGAAAGAGCTACCGCGGTTTCATCCAACTTCTCGGTCGGAACTGAGAACGCTCTTTCCGTAGCCCAGGTTTGCTATCAACTGGACGGGATCCCACTGGCCATCGAACTTGCCGCCGCCCGTGTGAAGGTCTTGCCGATCGAGCAAATTGCCACGCGCTTGGATGACCGATTCCGGTTGCTGACCTCGGGCAGTCGTACCGTTCTTCCGCGTCAGCAGACCCTGCGAGCCCTCATCGACTGGAGTTACGACCTTCTTGAGGACAACGAGAAAGCCCTGCTGAGAAGGCTTTCGGTCTTTGCGGGCGGATGGACGCTGGAAAGCGCGGAACCCATCTGTGAAGGGGAGGCGATCGAATCGTGGGAGGTTCTCGACTTGGTTTCCCGGCTCGTGGACAAATCTCTGATCACGGTCGAAAGCCGGCCCAGTTCCGTGCGCTACGGTTTGCTCCAGACCGTCCGCCAGTATGCCCGCGAGAAACTCATCGAGGCGGGCGAAGACATCGAGTACCAAGGGAGGCACCAAAAGCACTTCGCAGAATTATCAGCCGAAGCCGCGAGCAAGCTTCAAGGACCGGAGCAAGCCGACTGGTTGAA
>JAFAFM010000202.1 GCA_023423495.1 Armatimonadota bacterium | reverse complement strand
CTCTCGGCCTCACCTTCGAGGCGGGAATGCCACCGTTTTTAGCGGCCGGGTGTGCGGTTCTGGGAGGGACCTTAGCGGGGTATTTGAATGGCAAACTTGTGACCAAGCTTAGGGTTCATCCTCTAATCGTCACCCTCGCCACCATGGCTGCTTACCGTGGAACTGCTGAGGGCATGAGTCGCGCGCGACCCCTGTCCGGCTACCCGGAATCCTTCCTCCACTTGTCACAAGGAACGGTGCTTGGTGTTCCCTTTCCGGCCGTGACGTTTCTCCTCCTTGCCCTGCTCACCTGGTTCATTCTGGCTAAGCTAAGGATTGGGCGATGGATCATCGCGCTCGGAACAGAAGAAGCGCCGACACGATTCTCCGGAATCCCTGTCGATCGCCTTAAGACCGCGCTTTACACATTCTCTGGTCTTGCATGTGGCATTGCGGCTGTCTTCTTAGTGGCGAGAAACAACACTGCCAAGGCGGACATGGGCATGGGAATGGAACTTGAAGCCATCACCGCGGTCGTCCTTGGGGGAGCCAGCATCGAGGGCGGCAAAGGCAAAGTTTTGGGCTTGGTTTTGGCCCTATTTTTGATTCATGAAACTCGCGAATTCGTAAGCTGGCACTGGAAGCAGAGCGAGCTAAATCTTTTGGTGATGGGATCACTGTTGATCCTGGCATTGCTTACCGAACAATTAGTTGAACGCCGCAGTAAGTTGCAACCTGCGTAGCCCTGAAGGATTTTGCCGTTCTTCTGACGAATCTTGTTTTCCGGATGAAAGTTCGATTCACATTCGCCCTGTCGGCCCTCGCGGCGCTGACCATTGTAGGTTGCAACAGCCCATCTGCTCCGGACTCGTCCGGAGGTACAGCTACAACCGCTTCAACCGGCAAGAAGATCACGGTTGCCATGCTTCCGAAGAAAAAAGGCGTCCCTTACTTCACCAGCTGCTCGGAAGGTGCCATGGAAGCTGCGAAGGAACTGGGGAATGTCGAGCTTATCTACGACGGCCCCACGAGCGGTGACGCCGCTGAAGCGGTCAAGCTGATCGACCAGTGGACCGCACAGGGTGTGGATGTGATTGCTGTCTCCCCGAACGATCCAGACGTCCTTGCCCCCGCCCTGAAGCGTGCTCGCAACGCCGGCACCAAGGTGATCACCTGGGATGCAGATGCAGGCCAGGACACGCGAGAATTCTTCGTGAATCAGGCGACATCCGAGGAAATTGGGTTCTCCCTAGTCGACGCCATGGCGAAGGACTTGGGAGGAGATTCAGCCTCGGGCGAAGTGGCGATCGTCACTGCTGCGCTCACGGCTTCCAACCAAAACGAATGGATCAAGCACATCAAGGTCCGGCTTGAGAAGTATCCGGGTTTGAAGCTGGTCGCCGTCAAGCCATCTAACGAGGACCAAAAGCTGGCTTTCACCGTTGCCCAAGACTTGATGAAGACCTATCCGAACCTGAAAGGAATCTTTGCCATCAGTTCCGTTGCGTTTCCTGGTTCTGCGGAGGCAGTCAAACAAGCAGGCAAGGGTAGCAAAGTATTGGTCACCGGACTCGCCACGCCCAATGACATGCGAACTTATGTGAAAGAGGATGTAGTAAAGTCAGTAATTCTTTGGAACACCAAAGACCTGGGCTATCTCACCGTCCAGGTTGCACGGGCGCTCGTCGATGGAAAGCTAAAGTCTGGTGCAACGACCCTGAATGCCGGACGGCTGGGCGAGAAAAACGTTGCAGGAGACAACGTTCTCCTCGGCGGAACAATTACGTTCACCAAGGAGAATATCGACGATTTCAATTTCTAGGCTCTGGCGGTAATCCCTCCTAGTTCGCCCTCTGCTGCTTGGATGGAGATTTCTTCGCCGCTTCGGCTGACCTGTCCCCACCCTTGGGGGGTACAGAAGAAGAACCGACCCTCTTCCTTAACTCGAAGCTGCCGGTTCCGGCCGTCGTAGTCGATGCCGGGCAGCGCCAGCATCAAGCCGTAGCTGGCCATCGCCCGGGCGTAATGCGAACCGCATTCGAACTCGTTCCAAGGATTGCGCCGAGTGCCGTCATACCGATGTCGGATGCCTTCCACGATTCGAAGGCTTTCATCCCGGCGACGCGTAAATGCCAAATGCGTCGCGACTTGGTATTCGATTCCCGTCCACACTTCGTCGGAATACACAAAGGGAAATGGTGGCCTACCGCCGTTCGGCCACGAACACAAGATGAGCCCAGGTTCGTCCGAAACCGCATAGACCCGCTGCAGGTTTTCGTGGTCGCCAAGTGGATCCCTGAAGTTATAAATGAAGATGGAGTCGAGCGCTTTTTGAACCAGTTCCGGCTCCACCAAATCCCCAAGCCCGGCAACCGTGGCGGACAATTGTCCGAACAACTGGTCGCTGAGACATCCTCTGCCGTGCTGGTACTTGGGTGCATCGGCGGAGTCGTACGGATTCTCCTGAACAAAAAATTCTCCGTTGAATAACCGCTGTTTCGTTAACTCACGACCGCTTTCGAATAGGTCACGATACACCTGAGCCGATTCAAGGTCGCCGAGGTGTCGGCTGATCTCTTCCGCAGCCCGAAGTGCCGCTAGATAGAAGAATTGAGTCAGTGGATTGGGGCCTTGGAAGTTTATGTCGTAAGTGTTGTGCTGATCTCCATCCACGAGGCCGTCCCGGTCTCGATCCCACTGAACCCAAGCAAACTCCAAAGCTCTTTTCGCGCTCGGCCACAGATCCTGCAGCCACGTGTCATCGCCCGAAAGCCGCCAGTCTCGGTACAACTGCACAACTCCTCCGAGTTGACCATCACTCGCCGCATGCCACAATGTAGCTTCGGCGCCAATTGGGATCATCACCCGAAAATTGAGCGCTCCTTGCCGACCCATGGGTCCGCAGTTGAAGGCGTTTTTGTACTCCGTCTCCCGCATGCTCCTTTGCATCGAAGGGAATAGGTAGGCGTGGGTCAGTGAGTAGTTCCAGACGTGGCTGCAAGTGCCGGCACAGCACCCGTCCGAAGGTCCACAGCCTTCCCAAGCCCAGAAAGTGCCGTCCTCCAGTCGAAGTACGGTCGGAGTGTGGAGCGTACTTATGGTTGCACTCACGGACTGAATCACGCTGGGAGGCAACGACGAGGAGAACAAGGCTTCTTCGAATCTAAGAGTTCGACGAATCAACTCATCCGACTCTGTGAAGAAGCGATCCGCCGCCTCTTGGGCGTTTTGGATTTGGGTGGCGTAGTACGGCGTCCACTTGTGGTCCGCATACTGTTCACGATCCCAATACTTTTGGCTCGTTGGGAAGCACCATGTGAGCAGAAACGGGATTTCAATCGATTCGCCTGGCTCCAAGTGTGCGACGGCGCCCAAGGACCCTGCAGTCCGCTCGCTCGTGGTGCCCGCCGGCCCTCCTTCCAAGCGACCGGTCTCCCTAAATGCCGACCAAACAGCCTGAATGCTGTCGAACCACTCACGACGTTCCCACTGCGCCAAGTGCGTCACTTCCGGCCATGTTGTACTAAGGGCGACTGATCCATAGTGCGGATCGTCGACCGCAAATCGCTCGTTGCGAAACAGCAAGCCACGGCAGGTTTCGGACTCAAAAAAAGTGTTTGTCGCCCGGTCCGGTTCCCCGGCGGCGGCCTTCGAACCGATGGGGTTGGTCAGTGACCAAGCGAGGGTTAAGTCCACGGCTTTATCGCCTGTGTTGGTTACGCGATAAACCAATAAAGCCGCCGGGTGGCTGGACGCTTCGACATCGTTGGGAATGAGGGGATTGACTGCCGCAAGCTCGACGCTTACCGGCAGACCTTGCTTCTTAAACCTCACCCGGGCAAAAGGAAACGTTCCCGCAAAGTCCAGGTCATCGAAGTGCGGAAGACCATCCATCTGATCGAAGAAATTCCCGTGTCCATAAGTCCAGGATTGGACAGAATCTCCAATCCAGTTCTTGTTGCGAGGACCTTGGACAGCGATCGTCCTGGGCACCTCACCTTTCGGCTTAATCCAGAGCATCGCGAACGTGAATGGCAGCAGGCTCCCTTTATTTGGGCGGCCGAAGATCTCCCAGTCTCGCAGCATTCCGCGACCATCCAAGCTCACACATCCGGTCCCAATTCCACCCAACGGGAACGCTAGCTCGCGCAAATTCTCGCCGCGGAATGTGTAGGGTTCGAGATCGAATGCCGGACGGAACAGGTCCATGCGGCGAAGGTTACCGTCACGCAATGGAGAATGCCGTCAAGCCAGGTATTGGATCGTTATTCTGGGCGAACCGGCCCCTCTTTTAACTCTGCAAAATGAAAGGATGCTTGCCGCACTTGCACTTGCTGCGATTCAGCCTCAACCAGTGTCGTTGTGCATGGTCCACCTGCCCACATTGGAGACTGCTCCTCCCATCCAAGGTAGCGCCCCGAACTCCCAAGCGGTACCCCTGAACTCAGAGGAGACGAACTTGAGCAACGTCCGGCAGCTCACATTTGGCGGCCAAAACGCGGAGGCGTACTGGAGCGCCGACGGCAAAAAGATAACCTTCCAAACGCGTCAGCCGGAGTTTCCCGACGAGCAGATCTTCACCATGAATGCGGATGGCTCGGATAAGCAGTTGGTCAGTACGGGCAAGGGCCGGTGCACCTGCAGCTACTTCACGCCGGACCGCAAGTGGCTTTACTTCAGCAGCACGCACGAAGTGAACGAGGGCCCACAAAAGCCGCTGGACATGAGCAAAGGCTACTTCTGGATGGTGAATCCACAGTTCTCCCTCTATCGACGAAGCACTGACCCCAAGAATCCCAAGATCGAGAGAATTCTGAAGCTGGACGGGTATGCGGCCGAAACCACGATCGCTCCCAACGGCAAGTACATGACGTTCACCGCCAAGAAGAATGGTGACTTGGACATCTACCGGGCCAATCTCGACGGGTCAAACCTGGTGCGTTTGACCGACGAATACGGCTATGACGGCGGTCCGTTTGTGAGTTGGGACAGCAAGAAGATCGTCTATCGGCGAGACTTGATCGAGAACGATCAGGAGAAGGCGGATTACACCCGGCTGCTGGCCGAAGACCTGGTCCGCCCAAGCAAGCTAGAAATCTGGATCATGGATGCCGACGGAGCCAACAAGAAGCAGGTCACGAATCTCGGCTGCGCGAGCTTCGCGCCATTCCTGCATCCGGACGGCAAACGGATTATCTTCTCCAGCAACTACGGCGATCCGAAGGGCCGAGAATTTGATCTGTGGATGATCAACGTCGACGGAACCAACCTCAAACGCATCACGAAGAATCCAGACTTCGACGGATTCCCGATGTTCACTCGCGACGGTAAGAGGCTGCTCTGGGCATCAAACCGAAACGGCAAAGTCCGCGGCGAAACGAATGTGTTCACCGCAGATTGGAAGAACTAGCGGCGGCTCGTCACTGGTGGTGGTGGAGGGGTTCCCACCACCACCGCCGGTGGTCTGTGGCGGCTTGTAGTCTTTGTACTGCTCCCGGTATCTCACCTGTGCTTCCTCGATCCGCTTTTTGACATCTGCCGGCAACTTGGCCAGCGGGACATAGTTCGACGTGTAGGTTTTGTCAGTAAGCGTTTGCTCAAATGCCGCACGCTTGTTCAACTGTATCTTCATATTAACGCGCCGTTCCGTGCCACTTCGAAATTCTCCGAAGGTTGGAGCCCGGTAGCTGCCCTGGTTCCGCCACGGGAATAGTTCAGGCTTTTCTGCTTGGAAGAGTTCAAAGGCGAGCCCCTCTTCATCAAACGAATGCTCGCCAAAGTAGGAAGGCTGACCATCGGCAGGAAGGGGTTTGGCAAACAACTTAGCGGTGGTTTCGTCGTTAACCTCGAGCAGTTCCCGACCGGTAAATCCATTCGGAAGGATTTCGGTGATTTCTGAGAATAGCCCCCCTCCTAACGTGATGCCGTCCTCGTTGGCAAACTCAGCCGTGTCCTGCTCATCGAACTGCTGGCTGATGTGTGCGTACTCAGCATCAAAAGTCGCATGGCGAAGGATCTCGATTTGGGAAGGCATGAGCGCACTAAATGGAATGGGTTGCCCAGACTTTGCCAATTGCCGCTGGTTGGTGGTCAGGGAGCCATAAAGCCGGAGGCTGCTCCAATCATTACCCATAACACCTTCCTCAGAGAAACCGAGCAAGATCGCGCAGAACATCGGCAAAACGCTCTGCTCTTCTTGGTCACTGTTGTAGGCAAACTGTGCTCGATTTTCCAGAGAGAAGCGTCCGTCTTTGACGGCTCGCCGAAGAAAGTCTCCCAACGCTGAGCGACTAGTCCTGTTCTGACGAGCGTATTGCTGGAACGAGGGACGTAAGATGATCCACTTATCCTCTTCAACGGTTTCAGTACCGAAGGATTTAAGCATCGCCATCACGGCTGTAGGCTTCGGGTTTTGAACAGCAAATGCTGCGTAAATCATCGAGTCGTCAGGGCAGGCCACCAAGTTTTTGTTCTTGATCCTTGAGACCTCAAGCAAAGTATCGGTGGCGATGAAGCTAAGCGGCTCGTGTTTTTCCGGGTTTAAAATCAGCTGTTTGAGTTCGTCTGGCAACTGCATCTGGGGAAGAGTGCCACGGCCCGCCATGGCGACGGCATAGACTTTGGCAAGCTCGTCCGCCATTTCCTTTGAAGCGCCTTTGAACTGGATGCTCTCTTCGTTTGTTGCTGGCGGCTTACTTTGGTCTGGAAAGTAGATGTTTGGCTCGGCGGATAGCGAAGAGTTCGCAGAAGCGATAGATCTTCCCTTTTGATCCGCAACCGTTATGCGGCAAGAGTGGTAGTTGCCCGCCGGACTGTGAGTTACCGACAAAAGAATCTTTCCGATCTTGCTGTTCGAAGGGTCGGAAGTGTTTTCGAAGTAGTAGTAATTCTCACCGCCCCGTCGGTCCTTAACCGCTTTTTGTGCCTTTGCCCAAATCGCCTGGTCCTTCCAAAACCGAGCGATCGCTTGGGATATGTCCAGGGGCATTCGGCGCTGCATGCGTGTTGGTTGGCTAGCAAAGACAATTCGCTTGCCTCGTGGAACGCTGGCAAATGTCTCGGCAGGAATGCTTAAGGAGATTTCATTGATGAGCCGATATGCAGGCGTGCTGTTTTGGAGGTTTGAGATCATCTGCCAAGCGGTCATGTTCGGCGTGCCGGTCCTCTGCGTCTCGTAAGCTCCATAAAGACGTTCCGCCAAAAGTTGGGCGGATTCTGGGGTGAGTGGCTTCTCCTTTTTAAGGTCTCCTCCGATTCGCTCGAGCGCTTTTTTAACTCGCTCGAGGCTCAGCAGGTACTCCTTCTGCTCTTCTGCACGAACATCTTGTGGGCTTCGGAGCAGGCGGTACCCCGTATCCGTTTTCTCCCAGCTTGCATTCAGAGTGGATGCGATGCGCTTCAGGAGTTCACTCGCGGGAACGTCCTTAACGCGGATTACTAAGAAGTCCTTTTTAACGCTCTGCATTCCCTGAAGTGGAATGCCGATCTGCCGAGACAGACTCTCGAGTGCTTCGGGTGCGGGAGCTGCACGTACCTCGGCAGAGACCTTCTGATCCAGGCCTTGAGACCCTAGGCTCGCGGCAAACACAAGAGAAATTAGCAGGTTCATGGCGTTTGAAACAATTGTAGTCCGATAACGGGCCATGTGCCAATGGGGCGACCCAGAAGCTTAAGTACAAAAACGGTATATTCGTATTAGATTCACGACCCTTGCCCGAACGGATTGCTGCCCTTTCGCCGCGCAAGTGGCGAATTGCATAAGGAGGCCAATTGAATAGTTTCGGAGCGAAGACGACCCTTGCCAGCGGTGGCAAAAACTACACCATCTACAGCCTGAAGGCGATCCCGGGTGCAGAAAGACTTCCTTACTCCTTGCGCATCCTCCTTGAAAACCTTCTCCGAACCGAGGGCCAAGGCTCCGTCCAGAAAGAGGATATTCAGAATCTGATCGACTGGAATCCAACTGCCGAACCAGTCCATGAGATCGCATATTCTCCTGCCCGAGTACTCCTTCAAGATTTCACCGGTGTGCCTTGCGTGGTGGACCTTGCCGCCATGCGCGATGCGATGAAGGTGCTCGGCGGAGACCCAAACAAGATCAATCCACTGCAGCCCGTGGAACTGGTTATCGATCACTCCGTCCAAGTGGACGCATACGGTTCCGAAGCCGCGCTTCTCATCAATCGCGATTTGGAATTCGAAAGAAACGAGGAGCGATACCGCTTCCTCAAGTGGGGGCAGAACGCTCTTGAAGACTTCAAAGTGGTTCCTCCGAACACTGGAATTTGCCACCAGGTCAACCTTGAGTATTTGGCGCGCGGTGTATTCGTAAACCAGAAGACGGGCGAAGCATATCCCGATACCCTTGTAGGCACAGACAGCCATACCACCATGGTCAACGGCCTTGGAGTTCTGGGCTGGGGCGTCGGCGGGATTGAGGCGGAGGCAGCAATGCTAGGTCAGCCGGTTTCCATGCTTATCCCACACGTGATCGGATTCAAGCTTACGGGCAAGCTCTCGGAAGGCACTACCGCCACCGACCTCGTGCTTCGAGTAACCGAAATGCTTCGAAAGAAGGGCGTAGTCGGTAAGTTCGTCGAATACTACGGAACTGGCGCTTTAAGCCTGCCCCTGGCCGACCGGGCAACCCTTGCCAACATGGCTCCCGAATACGGCGCGACTTGCGGCATCTTCCCCGTGGACGGCGAAACGCTGCGTTATCTCCGACTCACCGGTCGACCCGAGCACCAAGTGCAGTTGGTGGAAGACTACATGCGCGAACAGGGCCTGTTCTACACGTCCGACTCCCCAGATCCAGTCTATACGGACACCCTTGAATTGGATCTTGCTACCGTCGAACCGAGCGTCGCCGGTCCCAAGAGGCCACAAGACCGGGTGCCTTTAAGCGACGCACGAAAGTCACTGCATGGCGCGTTTCCCCATCTGGCTGGCGGCGGCACCGCTGTTGCGACCAAGGCTGGGTTAGGAAACGGCAGCGTGGTGATTGCCGCCATTACAAGCTGCACCAACACGTCGAACCCCAGCGTGATGGTGGCGGCCGGTCTGGTTGCTCGGAAAGCGGCCAGTCGTGGACTTCAACCCAAAGAGTGGGTCAAGACCTCTTTGGCTCCGGGTTCGCGGGTCGTGACCGAGTACCTGCAAAAGAGCGGGCTCCTCGACGACCTTAACCAAATTGGATTTAACGTGGTCGGATATGGCTGCACTACTTGTATCGGAAACTCCGGACCTTTGCCCGATGCAGTCGCTAAGACCGTCCAGGAAGAAGACTTGGTGGTCTGTAGCGTGCTCAGTGGCAACCGAAACTTCGAGGGCCGCATCCAGCAGGATGTTAAAGCCAACTACCTAATGTCACCTCCGCTGGTCGTGGCGTTCGCTTTGGCGGGAACGTTGGAGATCGACCTCAAGAAGGACCCGATCGGCAAGGATCGAGATGGAACCGATGTGTTCCTCAGCGACCTCTGGCCAACTCAGGAAGAGGTCGCCAGTTATGTGGAGTCCAGCATCGACCGAGAACTGTTCACGAAATCCTACGCTGACGTCTTTAAGGGAGATGAGAAGTGGGCGAACATTGACGCTCCCAAGGGCAGCCTCTTTGAGTGGGAGGACAGCTCCACTTACATCAAGAATCCGCCTTACTTTCAAGGCATGAGCCGTGTCGCGCCCGAAAAGGTTGCGGATCTGTACGGGATGCGCGCGCTCGCTGTTTTGGGCGACAGCATCACGACTGACCACATCAGTCCTGCCGGCTCGATTAAGTTGAACTCGCCTGCCGGTAAGTATCTCACCGAGCGAGGCGTGGATGCCCGGATGTTTAACTCCTACGGCGCTCGACGAGGGCACGACGAGGTGATGGTTCGGGGCACGTTCGCCAACGTGAGACTTCGCAACCTGCTCGCTCCTGGTACAGAGGGTGGTTTCACCACATACCTGCCAACTGGCGAGGTGACCACAATCTACGACGCGTCCGTGCAGTACAAGCTGACCGGAACACCGCTGGTTGTGATTGCTGGAAAGGAATACGGCTCAGGCTCCAGTCGAGATTGGGCGGCCAAGGGCACGAACCTGCTTGGCATCAAGATGGTGCTGGCCGAAAGCTTTGAGCGCATTCACCGCTCGAACCTGGTAGGTATGGGCATTTTGCCTGTCGAGTTCATGCCGGGCGAAAACCGGGAGTCTTTAGGCCTTACGGGGACCGAAACCTTCAATCTAATCGGGCTTGCCGATGCCCTTGCAAGCGGATTCTCTGCGGGCAAGGTTTTGCGAGTCGAAGCCGACGCTAAGGAATTTAGTGTGAAGGTCCGAATCGACACTCCCCAGGAAATCCAGTACTACCGAAATGGAGGCATCCTTCATTACGTGCTGCGACAACTGCTGAATGGATAAATCTCAAAAGGTCCGAATTGTCACCCTCGGGTGCGCCAAGAACGAGGTCGACAGTGAAGAGATCGCGGGAGTTTTGGGCGGTGCTGGCTACGAAATCGATGGCACGTCCAAAAAGGTTGGCGTCACGGTCATCAACACTTGCGGCTTCTTGGAAGCGGCCAAAGAGGAATCCATTCGTGCCATCAAGGAAGCAATCCGCGACAAGCGGGCCGGTCGAACGGAGAAAGTCATCGTCGCCGGTTGCTTGGCCCAACGCATGGGCAGTGAACTTGCCGAACTTGCTCCCGGCGCCGACCTCTATGTTGGGGTTGGGCAGATGGGCCGCTTCGACGAAATCGTCCGCGAAACTCCGCGACTAACTCCCGACGCCAAAATCCAGGTGAGCGCTCCGCACCACCGATGGGCGGATGTTCCAACTCGGGCCCGCAGCGGTCGACCCTGGAGTGCCTATTTAAAGGTTAGCGAAGGCTGTGACCACAAGTGCACCTTCTGCACGATTCCCAGTTTTCGGGGCGGGCACCAGTCCAAACCAATCGAACGAGTTCTCGCCGAGGCAAACCACTTGGCCCGACAAGGTACGCGGGAAATCAACCTCATCGCTCAGGACGTTACCCAGTACGGATACGACCTGTATCGAGAATTCACCCTGCCAAAGCTTCTCCGAGAGCTCGATCAAGTCGACGGCATCGACTGGGTACGGATTCTCTATTTCTATCCCAACCGGCTCACGGATGAGGTGATAGATGCCATGGCCAAAAGCCGGTCGGTACTGCCCTACATCGACATTCCGCTCCAGCATGCACATCCAGAAACGCTGCGCAGGATGAGAAGACCGTGGGACGGAGAGCGGTATCTCAGGCTGTTCGAGAAGGTTCGCTCGGCCATGCCTCAAGTCGCGATTCGAACGACTTTTATCGTTGGATTCCCTGGTGAGACCGACGAGGAGTACCGGTATCTGCTTGACTTCGTGCGTGAAGCGCGGCTGGATCGCGTGGGTGCTTTCGTCTTCTCCCGAGAGCCGGGCACGCCGTCTTACGACATGCCCGATCAGGTTTCGGCAAAGGTGAAACAGGAGCGATACGACAAGCTGATGCGGACACAGCAACACATCTCCTTGGAGGTTAATCACGGCTGGGTGGGCCGGAAACTTTCTGTGCTCACCGAAGACCGACAGGGCGATTGGTGGATCGGCCGCTCACACCGGGACGCACCCGAAATCGACGGTCTCGTTTTCTTCCAGGGCGAATCCGCGCTCGGGCAAATTGCGGAGGTCGAGGTTACTAAAGCCGAGCCGTATGACCTCTACGGGCAGACGGTTGGATTTGTGGATCAGCCTATCCGCCGAATGCGGCCCCTTCGGCAAGCGATCCCAGTCGCGCCGCAGTAATTCAAGAGAATTCTCCGGTTAGCGGCCAATCGTGCCCGACAACCCACCACCGCCGGTCTTCGGCTTGATAGGATCAGGGGGTGGCGGACCGACTTCGTCATCGTCTGACTTCCCGAAGATAGTTCCCTTCATGCCCTTGGCTTCCAAATCTTCGTCGTCTTCTTTGGTGGACACCGTCACCTGCTCTGCAACCACGTCGTCCCCTACCGAGGTGAGCAGCCGGGTATCCATCTGACCCTGACGGGACTCCATGCGCAGCGTTTCCTTTTCCCCGTCATAGAACGCTTGGAACGCCCATAGGTGACGCCAGCGGCCCTCGGGGAGTTCTTGCCGAGCTTGCGGATCGCCTGTGATAACCGCCCGACGGCTTCCGCGTCCATACCAATACTCCACCTTCGCCGCCGTTACGACCATCGGGTAGTCACGAATGGTCTTGGGGTTCTGCACATTATCGTCCAGTTTCTTCTGCTGCTCGGACTTCTGACCGGCGGGGGCTCCAGGTCGGCTCTTAGCAACTTCTTCGGGAACGACTGGTTTGAAAGGCGGGATCTCCTCGATCATTGCCTTGCTCTGGTCCTTCTTGGGTTTTATCAGCATATCGACCGCGCCCGTCAGCACGGCCCGCTTCTCCTTTCGGAAGATGACGGCCTTCTCGCACGTTAGGTTTGCTCGTGCCGAAAAGTATCGGACATTGCCAGTTGCGGTGACCACATCAGTCTTGTTGTTGTGCTCTATTTTGTCGGCTTGAATGATGATTTCGCCATCCGTCGCCGTGCCCTTCTCCCAGGTTCGAAGGTCGCCTTTGATGTTGAAGGTTCCCTTGACACTGTCGAACTCCCAACGCTTCTGAACAGGCTTTGCTTCGTCCTGCAGACTGAGCGCCAGGTTGCCATTCCAATTGGTTGGTCCCACCGTAACTAGGTCGTTCTTCATGGCATAGAGCATGTTGTTGGAGACAAGTTG
>JAFAFM010000175.1 GCA_023423495.1 Armatimonadota bacterium | reverse complement strand
CCCGACCAAAATCTAAGGGATTACCGCAATGTCTTGAGGTGAAAAATCATCCGAGATAAGGCTTGCATTTCCAGTTCCCAAATTGATCCGGTACAGCCCAGAGTTACTAACCGCGTAACCGAAGTTGCTGTCCTCATCGATGCTAAGACCGATTTCGCCGCCGAAGTCAGTGTTTAGATTGCCGATCGTTTCCAGTTGGCCATTGGCAATGTTGGGCGCCATAACGAGAACGTCGTTAGCTGCATCCAGGCCGTAAAAAGTCAGGGTGTCGAAATTGAACCCGCCCCCGACGATGTTTGCATCAATGCCTTCATTTGGGTCACCTGTTTCGAAATCCAAGTCCGTATCGGTCTGAACCACCGTACCGCTCTCTGGATCGATCACAACGTTGTCATCGGAGGCGGTGAAGTATCGAATTTGGCCGCTGTTTTCGAATGTCATTCCCGCGCCATTAACGCTAAGTCCCGTTGAATTTGGGCTGATTGGTTGGCATTGCCCATTGCCGATAATGATGGAGTACAGGCGACCGTCATCTCCAAAGCCATACAGCTGGCCAGTTTGAGGATCGATGGCAATGCTGTCCATGGCCACACTTAAAGGAATGTCGGGACCGGTCAGTTCACCGGTATTTAGGAGGACGCGTTGGATGGTCTGAGAATTCAGCAAAAGCCAGGCTTGCGGCCCGCTGTTGTTCCCAGATTCGCCTCCGCATCCGACGATGGATACCAACAAACTTGCCGAAGCAAACAACAGAGACATCTTCCTGAAAGCTTTCATCGCCCTCATTTTGCACTTTATGTGCGACCCGAAGTCATCGTTAGTTCAATTTCGCGGGCTCGGGTCCAGCCGGTTGTCGGGACTTCGACGGGTGTTGCCGACGAGAAAAGCGTTTTGTTTCGGTCACGCATTTCTGCCCGCAATTCATATTTCGCTCCATCTTTAAGCTGGGACTTCGGCACGAGCAACTCAAAGGGAGTTCTTCCCTGGGCATTCGGGAACTCCTTTGTGAGCAACGGCTTTTCGCTTCCCGCCTCATACAAGCTCAACCTCAAAACTGCCTTGTCGGGCAGGGCAACCTTCTCCTTGTACGTGGCTCGGCCCGCCAAGATATGGAAGTCAGGAGCAACAAACGGCTTGGGATCCCATGTTGGCCGGTCGAATGAGGTTCCCAAGTCGGCCGCGGCCAAATAGAGCCACTTGGAAATGTTGACAAGTTTGGTCCAGTTGATCTTATCGATCGTGTCGCCGGTCCGGTGGTAGTCAGGATGCTCACCCGTAAATATCTTCACGGTTGGAACCTCCTTCCAGTAGAAGTTGCGAGTGTCGCTCCGGTGAGTTCGGTCGGTCCGGTCCGGCTTGAATCTCAGCTTTACGAAGTCGTTCGCCGCGACAAGCCGATCGTAGAACTGGCGCGAGGTGGTGAGCACCGTGCCTGGATACACCACATTCCAATTGTTTTCAGCGATTTCTGGACCTGTGTCTTCATCGCGGCCCAACATGTCCATGTTAATGTACGCAACTATGTTCTGCATCGGAATCGTTGGCTTGGAGACGTACGCGTATGAACCCCATGTGCCGACCTCTTCAGCCGCCCAAAATGCAAACAACATCGTTCGTTTTGGCTTGACGCGGTTTCCCACAAAAGCCCGCGCAATCATCAGGTTAGCTGTGCATCCCGAAGCATTGTCGTCTGCACCGTTCCGAATGCCGTCCTGCGACACGCCCATGTGGTCCAGGTGTGACCCCAAAGCAACCGTCTCTTTCGCCAAACTTGGATCTCTCCCCGGAAGCTTCGCCAAGACATTGACCAATGGCGAGATCTGCGCGGTCACCTTCGTCTTTAAAACGAATTCCTGCGGAGGCGTTTCGATAGAGGCAGGCGTGTCCTTTTTAGCGACGAATTGAAGCGCCCCAAGCTTCGTGGCGATTGAATCGGCACCGGCTGGCGAAAGCCGCAGAGTGAAGCCTTCGCCCTGCCGCGGATCGGGCATATCCTTTACGCCCGACATTGCCAAGCCCGTCGTCCCGCGCATCTGCGCACTCGCAACCGTCACAACCTGCCGAATTCCAAGGGCTTCTCGTTGATTGTTGATCTTGTCGGCATAAGCCGCATTCCGAAGGCTTGTCGGGGTTTGAATCACAACCCGGTCCTTCAACTCATTCCAAGCGAATCCGCTCATGTCCGCGTTAGCAGGAACATGGATGAACGCCAACCGCAGCCGAGTTTCTCCATCGACGAGCGCGCTTGCCTGAAAGTCGCTGCCGTACGTTAGCTTGATCGATCCATCTGCAGACTCCAAAGTCGTGTCGGCGGGAATGGCGGTCGCCCGGATGTAGTCGAACCGTTGGAAGTACGAACCGTTTTCCCCGGCTGGCTCCAGACCCATCGTCCGCAATTCATTTGCCACGTATCCGGCTGCCGCGTAAAAGTCCGGAGTGAGTGAACCTCTGCCCCGAAGCTCCTTGCCCGCCAAGAAGCCCAAGATCTCTTTTGCTCGAGCCTCCTTTATGGAATCAAAGCCTCGCTTCCAATCATTAGGAACGCGCTTCGCCCCCGGATATTGAGCGGAGGCAGCAATGGGCGCGAGGACGAGGGCGAGAAGAACTGTGGTTCTCATAGGCTTGGGACTTACGATACTACGCTGGTAAGGCAGGAGTGTGCAACACAAGTTCCCCACAAAAGTGAGCGTCTGTTGCCGGAAGGTCGCCTTATACTAACGGCATGAAGGGAGTTGTGATCTTATGTCTCTTGTTGACAGCCGTGGTGCAAGCGGTTTGCCAGGGCATGATGAACCCCATGGGCATGCAGCGGTCCATGATGATTTCGCCCGGCGTCCTGCTTCAGCAAGCCGACTTCAAAAAGGAGCTCAAGCTCGACAAAGACCAAACCAAGGCCATCGACGAGATTGTCAAGAATCATCGCAAGCGCATGGATGACCTTGCCAAGTCCATGCAAAGCAATTCCGCCGGTGCGTTGGCCGGGTTCAAAGCAATGGAAGATCTGAATGCGGAAACCGACGCCAAAGTTTCGGCCGTGCTGACCCCCGAGCAAAAGGCCAGATTCCGAGAGCTCCAGTGGCAATGCCTTGGCTTCCGGGCTCTGTACGAGGAAGACTTGCAGAAGAAGCTTGGACTCTCTGAATCCCAACTCGCCACGCTAAAGCAGATTCAGGCCGGTGAAAGCAGCCGCATGATGCAGGCGATGCAAGGAAAAGGCGGGGCCGAGATGGGCAAAAGCATGAAGAAGTTCCGGGAGGAGACCGCCAAGCTCGTCATGGACGTGCTCACCCCAGAACAAATCGCTGCCCACACAGCTGCGCTGGGCAAAGAACTAAAGGCCGCCAAGCGAATGTCCGAAGTCGGGATGTGACGCCTAGAAGCGAACGGTCGCGGCAACGTACAAGTACTTCCCGCGAATGGTTCCGAGGTTCAATGCGCCCTGAAAGTTCGGACTGAGGTTCGGGTGCCACGCAACGGCAGCGTTAAAGTTAAAGCCGTCGTGCTCGAGGGTCGCCGTGAACTGCTCGCGCATATTCCAGCTGAGTCCGGCGAAGCCAAATCGGAAGCGATTTGTCCCCAACCCACCGCTTATGTACACGCCATCCGTCAGTTTATGGGTCGCCGAAGCAAAGAAGGAGCGGCTCGATAGGTGCTCGACATCATCGATGGCATCACCGCTGGCTCCGCCGTCCCCGACAAGGTCCTGAACGCCCACTGACACCCCAACGCGACCTTTGAGAGGCAACTGATACTGAAGGTTGAAGACGTTATCGAATGTTCCGCTCAGGAACATGATTCCAACCGTTGCCCGACCCCAAGCACCGTCAAACCCGGCCAATCCCCACGCGCTGCCGTTGCCGAAATCGGTGGTGTTTGCTCGTCGCAGGCCGAAGGAATCGCCCGTAAAGGATCCGCCGACGAGGTAGTTGTCGCGGACAAACGAATAGCCGATTGGGATACTGACGGAAAGCGCCCCGCGCCGCCCCGCCATTCCGTTTTCATCCACCGGCATCCCCGAGCCGGCAAGCCCGGAAGTCGTGCGGAATTGCGGATATTGGCGGTAGCCAATCAGCTCTTCCTGGCCGAATGCCTGGCAGAGCGCCATCCCCAACAAGGCTAAAACAAGCGTGCTTTTCATCACCTGTTACAAATACTGGCACGCTTTGACTCCCACTGGAGGTCGGTATGATAATCCCTGCATGGAGCCACTTGCCTCTTCCGTTCAATTACAGGATGCCGAACACGTCGCCAACCGCCAGGCGATGGATGCGATTTTGGCCGACTACCGGTCTCGGATGAAGCAAGCCCTGCTGGGCGGTGGCGAGGAATTGATTGCCAAACACAAGGGTCGGGGCAAGCTGCTGGCCCGGGAGCGGATCGACGGCCTCTTGGACGAAGGTTCACCCTTCCTGGAGTTCAGCACGCTGGCTGCCAACGGCATGTACAAGGATGAGGCGCCGGGGGCGGGTGTGGTGACCGGCATCGGACGCATCCACGGTCGAGAGTGCGTTATCATCGCCAACGACGCCACGGTGAAGGGCGGAACCTATTTCCCGATCACCGTCAAGAAACACCTGCGCGCGCAAGAGATCGCGCTGGAAAATTGCCTGCCCTGCATTTACCTGGTGGATTCCGGCGGTGCCTTTCTGCCCCTCCAAGCCGAAGTGTTTCCCGACCGGGATCACTTCGGCCGCATTTTCTATAATCAGGCGCAGATGTCGGCGGCGGGAATCCCCCAAATTGCGGCGGTTTTGGGAAGTTGCACGGCCGGGGGCGCGTACGTCCCGGCAATGTCCGATGAGACCGTGATCGTGCGGAACCAGGGCACCATCTCCTGGG
>JAFAFM010000140.1 GCA_023423495.1 Armatimonadota bacterium | reverse complement strand
CGGGCGTAGGCATTACTTAACGGCAACCCCACAAAGCGGTACTTGGCGTCGGCACCCTGAACACGCTGCACCTGCGATCCACGAACGCCCATCAGGGTTTTCTGCCAGCTCACCGAGACGGCAAGGGCGTCGGTAACCCGGGCATCCGGTACGAAGCTCTTTGCCGGGTCGTAGACCGCCACATAGCCGTCTACTGTACAAAAACCACCCGTCAGCCTCAACGCGCTTGGTGGCTTGACTTCGAGCGGAACTCTGTAGTCCGTATCCACACCCGCAACGCTCGTATCGTTGAAGCTGTGGTGCAGCATTGCGTTCAGAGTCTTGGTTTGAATGACGACGTTCGCGACATTGACCTTGTCCAGCGTGTCGAACGGAGTGTCGATGCGATCTCGAGCGTCCTCGATCGTTGTGAAAGTGATGGCGTTATATCCGCCCAAAAGCATTGGCTCGCAATCCAGGGCGAATCGGCCAGGAATGTTGTTCTTCCAGGTGCGGTTGTCGGATTGGTTGATGGCGTCCGTCAGGGCCATCCGACCGGATGGCAATTGCAGAATAGGCGCGAGCTTATCGGCGTGGTTCCGCATTAAGCGACTGAAGTTCTTGACCGGATCTCGAACCTCGTCCCGATACTCGTAGTACCAGCCACGCCCGTAGGCTCCCAAGGTTGGACTGCCCGAGGTGAAATCGATCGTGGCAGCGAAGAGAAACGGCTGCTTGTCCGTCGCCAATCGGCGATCGACGAACTCGCGAACTCCCTGCAGTCCCAGCATGTGGGCCCCCGAAAGCATAAACGTGGCGGGCCTTCTGCCAGGCTTTTGAGACCAGATGCGAGCCGTTTCAAGGAGCGCCGCAATGGAAGTTGCGCTTTCGGCCCCGGGGGAGATGCCCGGAACGATACTGGATGCATCCGCGTTGGCGGAAACTAAGACTCGCTCACCGGCAACCGTTGAGTCGGTTCCGGGCAGATCCGCCAGGAGATTTTGGCTTTCCCGAGTGACCCAATTCTGTTTGCAAACTAATGTTGCTTCCGTCTTTGAGAAAGCCGCATCCAATACCGGCCCAGCCTTCTCGATCGGCAGATAAAATCTCGGGAAGCTTAGCGGCACCGAACCAAACTTCAACTCTGCTTCCGTCCGAGTGGAATTCTTAGGTTCCAACAGGATAACTGCCGATGCGCCGAGCCGCGCCGCATTTCGCCATCGGGCACTGGAATTGAACTCCATGACAACGATCGAGCCCTTTACGTCTTTGCCATTGAACTCCTCGAGCGTGCCTGTTCCAGCGTAGATGATCTTGCCAGAGACGTCACAACTCGACGTTCGGACGAGGTTTGGCCAGATTGGGAAGAGCTCGAAAGAGTTTTGACCGATGCGGAGAATCCCACGGGAATCCGGATCGGGAACAGTAACGGGAAACGTCTCTGACCGAATGTTCTTAAAGCCTAATTTTGCAAATCTTTGTTTGGCGAGTTCAAAGGTCGCCTGTTCTCCAGGGCTGCCCGCCAGTCTGGACCCAAAGGAGACGATTTTCTTTAAGTCTTCCTGGATGTTTGCTGAGTTGACGCGTGCATCGAGGTCCCGGTAGCTTGCTTCAACTTGGTCGGGAGTCGGGATGGGAATGTTGTCTCGCCGGCCACCGCATGCACCGGCGACCAATGCCACACATGCCAGTAGAATCAGCCGCTTGACGGGAGACACAACTCTAGAATACGCGAGTTAGCAGAATCTATTAATTCAGATCCCACATATAGATCGATGCATCGCTGATAGTGCCGCGCCAATTCTCACGGACGTTGCAGCCCGCCGCCAGCGCCTCCGCAGAGATCGCCGCCGCACTTCCATCGACCCGGATGATGTTCATCTTCGAGGAATGCCAAGGCCAAGCGGATCCATAAACGTAAGGAGAATCCTTGTCGCGATCCCACCCCATTGTCGGGGTGTACATACTTGAGCCCATGCCGATGAGGAAGCTATCGATGGTCTGACCATTGCGCACTTCGAATCGACATGGCGGAACTACAAGCCAGCTGCCACCACCGAATGGCTGTCCGCTTGCTGTCCGACCATAGACGGAATCGACGAAGAGCAGCGTGCGCGACGGTTCCGCGATGTTCGTTTGTGAGCGGGGGTCGGCCATCCAGTTTCCGGTAAACGTTCGGTAAACGGGGGCCAGATAAGCGTAGTTATAGCCGGCGTTGACCCGGAGCGAAGCGGAATAGTATTTCGAATACGTATCGCCTGGAATTAAGTCCTGGTCGAAACTTGTTTCGGCGGACGGCCGAACACCATAGTCGCTTGGGCAGTTATATATGCTAAATGAACTGGCGTAAGGAAGCGTCAACTGAACCCAAGTCCTGTCGTTGGAGGAGTTGGCGGGCGCGGAGGGTTGGTGGTTGACCGGCATCATTCGGTCATCCCAGTCAGCGACGTAGAGGTTCGTGACAATCTGAAGCTGCTTGAAGTTGGAAATGCAGTTCGCTTTGTACGCCGATGCTTTGGCAAGCTTGAACACAGGGAAAAGCACGCTTGCCAATACTGCTGTAATGGCAAACACGACTAGCAATTCCGTCAATGTAAAAGCACGTTTGTTTCGGGCCACGTTAAAACTCGAAATCAAATTATTATAGCCGCACGTCTCTCGTCTGACAACGCATATACGTCAATCCAGCCTCCAGATTCAAAACCCTGGTTTTCATACCAGGTGGTCAGGGAGTCCTCACATTGGAGACTCACATACTTCCTAGCTTCATACGCTCGTCTTTTTACTTCTGAGACGATGCTTGTTCCCCAACCGAGGCTCTGAAACTGCGGTTTTACGCACAAGTTGAAAAGTCCAACCATGGACTCATCCTCTACCAACATGAGAGCGCCGACAAGGGTGTCGCGGTGCAGAACACGGAATAGCCCCAACTCCGTTGCCCCCGAGGTGGCCTCCGCGACACGTCGTCTGAACCATCCTGAATATTTCGGAAAGAACAGATTTGCCATAAATGTAGCCACTTCTTCCCGGTCCGCTTGCTCGATGACTTCCGATAGATCCAGGGAAGATGAGGAGTTTTCCGGAGGAGCCCACATTTGTCGAAGGCGATAATTGTGCCGAAACCCAGCCCGAACCAGTAATTCATCCCGCTCATTGGGATTTACGGGCAGATCTCCCTTCATGGAGTAAACAT
>JAFAFM010000116.1 GCA_023423495.1 Armatimonadota bacterium | reverse complement strand
GTGTGGGCCATCCAACAAGCCGGCTTCCGGGCCGTAATTGCTAAGAAAACCGCGGACAGTCCTGGTTATAGCGACATCTTCCGCCAAAACGCGGCCAACTGCGGGCTTTTGCTAGTGGAGTTGAATGAGGCTGATCACGCCGCGATCTCTTCTTTGGGTTCCGGCGCTACATTGGAGATCGACTTGCCGAATCAAACGGTGGGCGACGGCGTGAACCAATACCAATTCGATATAAGTCCAGTCAGCAAAGAAGCTCTTGTTAAAGGTTTGGATTTGATCGGCACGACGATGATTTACGAGGACGAAATTGCCAAGTACGAGCAGCAACGGCTCGCTTTCGTGCCCAGGAGATGAGATTGATCCCGTTCTTAATGGCTTTGCTGTGCTTCGGCTGTCAGGGACAAGAAGTCGTCGAAGCTCCCAAACCTCCCCAAACACCCCCACCAAGCGAGGTGAAGGAATCCGAACCGGTTGAACCGGTTCAGAACAAGGATCCTCGGTACAAGGCCGAGCGAGTGCATCAACTGAAGGATTTGGCGACCCGCACCCTAAAGGTTGGGCCGACAACCCTCACCGTTTGGCTCATGGACGACGGGAGCAAGCGAGCAGAGGGAATGATGTGGCTGGAGCCCAAGGACGTCAAGGACCGTGAGGGAATGCTTTTCGTCTTCAACGATTCTCAGCCCCGCTCTTTTTGGATGCAGAATTGCCCGCTGGGTCTCGACATCATTTACATCGATGCCAAGGGCAAAGTCGTTAGCATAGGCGCTGGAAAGCCGTTCGACGAGTCTGGAGTTCCGAGCAAGGGTCCAGCCAAGTACGTTCTGGAACTCAAGTCGGGCAAGGCGAAACAGTTTGGTATCAAGACTGGAACTCAGATACCGATTCCGAAGGACGTGAAGTCCAAAGACGGAGGTTAGAAATTGCGAGCACTCAGTTCAAGCTGTTGTATCCTGTTGGTCGCCGTAGCTGGGAGCCAGCAAAGTCAGAACCTGAACCTCCTCCTTACCAAAACCAAGGCCATCGCCCTTTTGAGTCCGAGCCAGGTTGCGCCGGGAACGGCGCGGACCTTCAAATGGAGTCCAGATGGCAAATACCTGGCTGTCTCTTCGTCAGATGAAAAGCAGTTGGCAAACGTTGCCGCGATGCTCAGCCAGTCGAAAGAAATGCCCCCCGCAATGCCCGAAAGTCTTCTGACCGTCTACACCTTGGAAAAGGGAACGGCGACTACAATCTTGAAAACGCCAATGCTGCAAAGCCAAGTAGGCGACTTTGAATGGCTGCCTGGTTCGACTAACCTCGTCGTGAATTTGTATGTTCCCACTCTGGACCCGGAGACCAAGAGGTCTACTGGAATCACTAGCCGAACTATTGTTCTCTCAGCCATCAACGGGAAGCAGGTCTCCTCGATCAATACGGGTACCGAGGAAGCGGATGTCAAGTTCCATACGGCTCCGGAGGCATTCGGAGTTGTCGTTGAAGTCCTGAGTCAGCAGCTCGAAGGCATCGACCACCGCTATATTCTCATTGGCCCAGACGGTCGGGCCAGAGGCACCATACGGGGCGATGGGCGTCCAGCTGAAAAGTTCCTTTGGCACAAAGCTGCCCAACGGATCTATCTGACTGGACAAGTCAGGATCAACGAAAAGTTCGCAGATAGATATGCCCTAATGGATTTCGAGAACGGCAATTCAATGGTTGTTGCGAAACCCAATATTCCGGCTGAAACCAAGCCTGAATTGGAATATTCGCTTGTGAAGGGATCCACTCAGAGCAAGGAATCTGAGAACATTGCCAATCTCAGCGCTGCTTGGATAGTCGCTAAGGACAAGGGTGAAAACAGCTCGGCGCTCGTGGCCTCCGATGTGGACGTTATGAGCCTAGCGCCATTGGGCAACGCAGTGTTTTACACCACGAAAGGAGTGGCGACGATTCGCCTCCTCGCTTCTCTTCCCAAAGAACTTGCGCTGAATGCCATGCAAGCGGCCCTCCGTACAAAGATCTTATCCGACTGCAAGCAGGTGGGACTAGCCCTGATGATGTACGGAGCGGATAACGACGATATGCTTCCGTCGGCTTCCGGCGATTGGGCGAACGCCATCGGCCCATATTTACGAAACAACTCGATCATGGACGGTTTCGTCTACACCTTTGGCGGCGGGAATATGGCCGACGTCAAGGACCGAGCGTCAACCGAACTTGGCTACAAGATCGGTCCTGGGGGCCGGGCGGTCACTTATGCGGACGGCCATGTGAAATGGATTCCGGACAAATAGCCTAAACGATCACGTTCTTTGGGTTTCCGCTTTGCCATGCGGCAAGGTTGGCCACGGTTTCATCCATAAGTCGCTGCCGAGCGGCTTCGGTCGCCCACGCGATGTGCGGAGTCACGAAGCAATTCTTTGCGGTTAGCAGGGGATTTGAACTCGGCGGTGGTTCAGCGCTTAAGACATCTAGTCCCGCCCCTGCGATACGGTCTTGGTTCAGAGCGTCGGCTAAGTCTTGCTCCACAATCAATCCTCCGCGACCGGTGTTGATCAGAAACGCCGTCGGCTTCATCAGGGCAATGGTATCCCGGTTCACCATCCCTTCGGTTTCGGGCGTCAGCGGGCAATGAAGGCTTAGGAAGTCACTTTGTGCGAAAAGATTCTCTCGGGTAACCCATGTGATGCCTTCTGCCTCCCTTTTGGTTCGAGAATGGACGAGGACGTTCATGCCAAATGTTCGGGCAATGTTAGCCACCCGCTGTCCGATGTTGCCAAAGCCGACAATTGCGAAACTTAAGCCTTCCAATTCGACGAGCGGGCGCTCCCAAAAGGCAAAGTCTTTAGACTCGCTCCACTTGCCCGCCCGTACACATTGGGAGTGCAGGCCGACATGGTGGCAATGCTCAAGGACAAATGCAAAGACCAATTGAGCTACAGAGGCCGTGCTGTAGGCGGGCACATTGCATAGGGTAATGCCCAACTCTTTGCAAGCATCCGCATCCACTATGTTGTAGCCCGTCGCGGTGACTCCAATGTACTTAAGGTCCGGCAGAGCTTCCAAGGTCGCGCGAGTCAGAGGAGCTTTATTGGTTAACAGAGCCTGGGCTCCCGTTGCAAGCTCAACTATCTCGTTGGCCTGGGTACGTTCGTAGACTTGTAAGTCCCCGAGCTTCTGAAGGGGATCCCAGGAGAGGTCGCCTGGATTCAAGGTCTGGCCGTCGAGCACAACGATTCGCATCAGGGCCAGATTACCGGGCAGGCTACCGACTTCCGGGGCTCAATTCGGAGAGCAAGTCATCCAAATCCAGGGGATCTGAAACCATTGCCAAATTGCCTTGACTATCGAAGGGCCATTCTTCTTTAGGTCGATCCCAGTAGAGCTCGATTCCGTTCTGATCGGGATCACGTAGATACAATGCCTGCGATACACCATGATCGCTTGCACCGTCCACTTGGATTCCCGCGTCCAGAACCCTTTTCAATGCGTCGGCCAGGGAAGGCCTTGATGGATAGCGAATAGCGACATGGAAGAGCCCAGTGGAATTGGGCGCGGGGGGAGAGCTATGCTTGCTGTACCAAGTATTCAAGCCAATGTGGTGGTGGTACCCGCCCGCCGACACAAATGCGGCTTGCGATCCGTACATCTGCATTAACTCGAATCCAAGAACTCCAACATAAAAGTCGAGGGCTCGCTGGAGATCAGCCACTTTAAGGTGGACATGACCAATATCCACGCCCGGATCGATCGACTTACTCATAGTTAGTCGTAACGATATCCGATCCCGGTATGATTTTCAGCCGTGAAGGTCCTTATCGTCAGTCAATGGCAGTGGCACGGTCCGGCCCGATTTGCCCGCGCCTTGAAAAACGTTGGCTGTGAAGTGGCTGGGCTCTGCGGTAAGGGCGACCTTCTAGCCCGGACTGATTTCGTCGACCGTTTTTTCTATGCCGACACTTCGGATGAACTCGATGTGCTTCGGACGCTCGATCTGGCGATTCGGGCTTTTCGACCCGACCTCATTCTGCCGGCTTCAGACAACTTTGTCCGAACTCTACAGACGTACCGCAAGCGCGTAGAAGCGGGCAAGATCGACCTCGACGGGGACCTGGTCGACGTGTTGCACCGCTGCTCATTTCCACCTGAGGCGGAGACTCTTTTGAACAGCAAGACCGACCTCCTGAACGCGTTGGCCGAGAAAGGGGTGAGAATCCCGCCTCAGCGAGATTTACAAACCTTTGGAGATGCCGATCTCTTTGTTCAGGAGCATGGCTACCCCGTGATTTTGAAGCCCGATCAGGGATCGGCTAGCGAGGGCATCCGGATCTGTCGTGACGAGGAGTCGCTCATACACCATCTCAACACGCTTGTATTTGGCAGACACCAGCGCCGGTATTGCATTCAAAAGTATTTGGGCAACCAGACTGCTGTGATTCACTTCGTCGCCAAGGAGGGGAACCTGCTCGCCTGGAATATGGCTTACCGACTGCGAACCCATCCAGGAGAGACCGGGCAGACGTCGGCCATTCAGGTAATCGACAATGAGGAGATGCTGAACACCACCCGTATACTCTGCGAAATGGTCGGTTACAACGGGATGGGAGCACCCCAGTTCGTTGTGGAAGATGAGGGTCGTGGCAAGGCATATCTTATGGAACTCAATCCACGTATGGGAACCTACGTGCACCTATGGCAAACCATTGGGACGGACCTTGCAGACGCACTCGTCAAGGCTTGGTCCGGGCAGCAAGTCCAGCGAAAACCAGCCGAGGTTGGAAGGACGGTCGCTCTTTATCCGCAGGAAACGATTCGTAATCCGGAAAGTGAATTCATTAAGATCCAGAACGATGTTCCGGTCGGAGATAAGGGGCTTCTTGCGGCTTATGAGCTGATGATCCAGGCTCGGGGCAAAAAACAGCCTACAATGAATCCATGATTTCGCTTATTTTAGCCATCGCGATCTCAAGCGGTTCGCTCGACGCGAAAATCGCCTCCATCTTGCCAACGAAAGAGGAGGAGAAATGGCTGAGCATTCCGTGGCGAACCAATTTGATGCGGGCTCGTCAAGAATCGCAAGCTTCGGGCAAACCAATGTTCTGGTGGATCATGAACGGCCATCCGCTTGGCTGTACGTGAAACAACGGCTTGTGGGACAGGAGGTTCCTGTTCACCGACGATCGCCTTATCAAGCGCCTCCAGACTGAGTTTGTGCCGGTCGTTGGCAACACTCACGAAATCCAAAACGGGCGGAATGCCGTTCGGGACTGGTTCATTCCGGTCGCTACGAAAGTCAAACCGGATATCGCAAAAGGGGCGACAGCGCAAGGGAAATACGTAGTCGCAGCCGAGGGAACAGCCTATGGATTCAACAACAACCGGAGCGTCGAGCGCGTCCACCAAATGTTGGATAAGGCGCTAAGCCAGTTCAGAGCAAGTCCCCCTCCTAAGGTCGAAATACCAACTTCGGACCTGGAAGCCACGTTCGCACCGGAACCTCCCTCCGGAACCGCCATCGTCCGACTATTCACGAGGATCAAGCCGCCGCCGTTGGGGGCTGACTCTTCTAAT
>JAFAFM010000111.1 GCA_023423495.1 Armatimonadota bacterium | reverse complement strand
CCAATAAGGGTCCAGGGCGATCCTCGAGCGGCAACTTCATCCTTAGTCGGCTGACTCTCAAGAGTGGGAACCGACAAATACCGATCGACGAATTCGCCGCAAGCTACGTCCAGAACGGATACTCGCTAAGCGGTTTGACCGACTCTGATGGGAATACCGGCTGGGCGGTAGCTCCGCAGTTTGGCCGAGAGCATTGGCTGATCGCCTGGCTGAAGACTCCACTTGAAGCGGATACGGATGTCGTGCTGGAGCTAGGGCATGAGTCTCCGTCTTGGCCCCAACATTCCTTAGGCAACTTTAACGTGCAGCCGTCTTATGAGCCCAATCGAGCGATTCAGAAGATGCCAGAACACCTCCTAACGGCGATCGGTAGGAACCGGGAGTCCGAGGTGCTCAAGGAGATCGACGCTTATTACCGATCTGTAAGCCCGGAACTCGCGCCCGTTCGGGAAAGAGAGAGGGCATTGGCAGAGTCGCTAGCCAAGCTCAACTCCCAGATTCCCATGGCGATGGTAATGCGGGAAACGCGGAGGGGCGGCCCGTTACAGGCGCCATTCCATGCCCGTGGCGAGTTTCTGCAGCCTGGCGAGCCTGTTACTGCCGGCATTCCCGCTGCCTTCGGAACCATCTCCGAAAAGCGCGTGGACCGGTTGGCGTTGGCGAAGTGGTTGGTTTCACCAAGCAATCCGATGTCGGCGCGGGTTGAAGTCAACCGAATTTGGGAGCAATATTTCGGCCGGGGAATCGTTGAGACAAGCGAGAACTGGGGTACGCCGGGCACGCCGCCAACCCACCCTGAGCTTTTGGATTGGCTGGCGGTGAAGTTCATGAATTCGGGCTGGGACATGAAAGCCATGCACCGACTGATCGTGACGAGCGCAACTTACCGACAGTCGTCGAGAACGTCAGCGGCGGCGCGGGAGAAGGACCCCCAGAATAGATACTTCGCGCGAGGGCCGAGGTATCGCATGCCGGCGGAAATGATTCGGGACAACGCCTTGCAAATCGCCGGACTTCTGAGTCCGAAGATCGGCGGGCCAAGTGTCTTCCCGCACCAGCCGGACGGGGTTTGGAACACTCCTTACAGCGGTGAAAGGTGGCAGCAAAGCAGTGGGGAAGATCTCTACCGGCGAGGGCTTTACACTTTCTGGAAACGTACCGCGACTTACCCCGCATTCGTAAACTTTGATGCCCCCAGCCGAGAGATGTGCACGATTCGGCGCGAACCGACGAACACTCCACTGCAAGCGCTGAACTTGCTCAACGATCCGGCATTCTTGGAAGCGGCGAAAGCCTTCGCAAAGCGTACTGAAGACATCAAGGACGTGCGCGCCAGGATCACCGTCATGTTCCGAGCGTGTACCGCACGGCGTCCGAAGGCGGATGAACTAACAAGGTTGGAACTGCTTTTGGCGAATCTTCAACAAAAGGTGGCGAGTCCAGAAGGCTCGACAGCGGTCGTTCCATGGACGATGTTGGCCAGCGTCCTGCTGAATTTAGACGAGACGATCACGAAGGAATGAAATGCACGACGAAATCCTGAAGGACATCACCCGGAGAACATTCTTCCGACAAGTCGGCTACGGAATTGGGGGCGTCGCTCTCAACCACATGCTGATGAACAGCGCCTTCGCGCTAGCGGATTCGGACAATCCGCTCGCTCCCAAGAAGCCGCATTTCAAGCCCAAGGCAAAGAACGTCATTTTCCTCTTCATGGCGGGCGCGCCATCACAGTTGGACCTCTTCGAGCCGAAGCCGACCCTGGTTAAGTACGACCGCCAAGAGTGTCCTGAGGAGTTGATCAAGGGGGAGCGATTTGCATTCATTCGGGGCGTTCCCAAGCTGTTGGCCTCGCCCTACAAATTCCAGCAGGTTGGAAAATCGGGCCAGTGGGTATCAGAACTGCTCCCGCACTTCAAGAATATCGCGGACGACGTGGCGGTGGTCAGAACCAAGACTACAACCCAGTTCAACCACGCCCCCGCGCAGCTCTTTATGAATACGGGCTTCCAGCAGCCTGGTCGCCCCAGCATGGGCTCTTGGCTCACCTATGGCCTGGGAACCGAAAACCAGGACTTGCCGGGATTCGTGGTTCTTATCTCGGGCGAGAACAATCCGGACGGTGGCAAAGCCTGTTATGCTAGCGGGTTCCTGCCTAGTGTGTATCAGGGGGTGGAATTCCGGTCAGAAGGGGAACCCATCCTGTATGTAAAGAACCCGGATGGCATCTCGACTGAAGTGCGCCGCGAAACCCTGGATGCCATCCGCGACTTAAACCGAATCAAGTTCAAGGAGACGTTGGATCCTGAGATTGAAACTCGCATTGCGCAATACGAGCTTGCCTACCGAATGCAGACCAGTGTGCCCGAATTGATGGACCTTTCGAAGGAAAGCAAAGACACCCAGGAGATGTATGGTGTGGAGCCAGGAAAGCGCAGCTTCGCGAATAACTGCCTGCTTGCGAGGCGGTTGGTCGAAAGGGGCGTCCGGTTCGTGCAGCTTTACCACCGAGGCTGGGATAACCACGGGACCGGCGAGTATGACGACATCAAGAATCGATTGCCGAAGCTTTGTCGCGAAGTGGACCGAGCCGCGGCGGCGCTTGTGATGGATCTGAAGCAGCGTGGATTGCTAGACGAGACAATCGTAGTGTGGGGCGGGGAATTCGGCCGCACGCCCATGAACGAGGCCCGCGGAGGTTCAACCTACCTCGGACGCGACCATCACCCGCATGCCTACACCATGTGGATGGCCGGCGGAGGCATCAAACCCGGAATTAGTTTCGGCCAAACGGATGAATTGGGCTATCGAGCGGTTGAGGACTCCATGTCGGTACATGATCTTCACGCCACCCTGCTTCACTTGATGGGGATTGACCATACAAAGCTGATTTATCGGTACCAGGGCCGGCCCTTCCGATTGACGGACGTCGAGGGTGAGGTGAAAGAAGGGCTGCTTGCCTAGGCAGCCTTTCTTTCTGCAGCCAATTCCAGCCGGACGGTTTCGCGCCCGGTCAAATTGGCGAAGAGCTGTTCG